>QMOC01000559.1 GCA_003648085.1 Chloroflexota bacterium | reverse complement strand
TTCGGGCATCCACTTATGCAACACCCTCGCTCTGTAAAGTCTTGCCCCGCAAGAAGCAGGGGAAAGAAACGCCACGCACCACGTGGGCGCGGGGTACTAAGAGCCTATTGGCTGGCCCTCACCGAGCACCGCGTGAACGCGAACCATCCACTCGCTGATCGGTATGTCCTGGGGGCACTTTTCCTCACACTCGCGACATTGGACGCACGCGCCGGCGCGGGCTTCCTCGGGTATCCACTTGTTGTATTCAGTGCGCGAGTGGTCAAGTTTGTCGTACATCACGGCCTGGTTGTAAACCGTAAGGTTGCGTGGAATGTCTACACCGTTCGGACAGGGCATACAGTACCCGCATCTTGTGCAAGGAATGGGGCAGAGTTCGCGGTACTTTTCGCGCACCCGGGCGATGAGCGCCAGTTCTTCTTCGGTCAATATACCGATCCCTGAAGCATCGGCGCTGGCAACGTTCTCTTTGACCTGCTGCATCGTGCTCATGCCGCTGAGGACAACCGACACCTCGGGTTGGTTCCAGAGCCACTGCAAGGCCCAATCGGCGGGTGTGCGTTTCTTCGCGGCGGTGTTCCAGAGATCCTGAATCGGCTGAGGCGGGTTCACGAGTCTGCCACCCAGCAGAGGCTCCATGATCACGACGGCCAGTCCCTTTGACGCTGCATATTTTAGCCCCTTGGTGCCGGCCTGGTTTTCTATGTCCATGTAGTTGTACTGGATCTGGCAGAAGGTCCATCCGTCGTATGCGTCTACAATCTCTTTGAAGACCTTGTACTTGTCGTGGAACGAGAACCCCAGGTAGCCGATACGTCCGTCGGCGATGGCTCCCTCGGCCCATTCGAGCACGCCCAGGGCGGACATTTTCTGCCATCTGTCCTGGTTCAGACCGTGTAGGAGGTAAAAGTCAACGTGGTCGGTCTGTAGTTTCTGCAATTGTTCGCTGAGGTACTTGTCAAAGTCCTGAGAGGACTCGACCAGCCAGCAGGGCAACTTCGTCGCCAGCCTGACCTTTTCGCGGTACCCTCCTTTGAGCACCCGGCCCACGAATAACTCACTATTCCCGCCGTGGTACGGATACGCCGTATCAAGGTAGTTCACGCCGTGATCAATGGCGTAGTGGAGCATTTTGGTCGCTTCTGGCTCGTCAATGTTGGAGGTGTCGTTGCCCTTTATGGGAAATCGCATACATCCGAAACCCAGCGCCGAGACTTCCCAATCTAGTCTTCCAAATTTACGATACTGCATCGTATCACTCCTTGCATCTAATCAGTAGCCGAGTCTCTTATCCACTACGTTGCGCAATGGCTCACCGGCTCGGTAACGCCGCAGGTTGTCCAGGAAAATGGCCATCGCGCGCTCGTTGTAGTGTGGCGTGGCACCGGCGTAATGAGCGGTGATGATGACGTTGTCCATGTCCCACAGCGGCGAGTCCTCCGGCAGCGGCTCGGTCTCAAAGACGTCCAGCCCCGCGCCAGCGATCCACCCCTCCTGCAGCGCCCGGATCAGAGCGCGCTCCTGAACCGTGCCACCCCGCCCGATGTTGACCAGATACGCCGTCGGCTTCATCGCCCGCAGTTCTCGTTCCCCGATCATCCCCTGGGTCTCGTGGGTCAACGGGACCGTCAGCACGACGAAGTCCGCCTCCGGCAGCAGATCGAGCAACTGGTCGGGGCCGAACATCGCCTCCACACCCGGCGCGCCGACCGCCGGGTTGCGTCGCACACCCAGTACCCGTATCCCCAGCGCTGCCGCCACCTGGGCCGTCCGCTTGCCGATGGCGCCGACGCCCACCAGCACCATCGTTTTGCCTACCAACTCGAAGAGGTCCTTCTGCTGATCGTAGGAGAACCACTCGTGGCGTGCCTGGGCGCGCATCGCTCGGTGGAACCCGCGGCCGAAGGCGAGCAAGAAGGCCAGGATGTGCTCGCTGATGGGGATCGGGTGCACGCCGGAGGCGTTGGTCAACACGAAGTCCAGTTCGACGGCCTCGGAGTGACGCAACAGCCAGTCGGCGCCAGCGCCCCACTGCTGGAGCCAGCGCAGGTTGCACGCTCTGGGGAGCAGATCGCGCGGAAAACCGCCGGCCGCGATCTCGATCTCGTCCAGCACACTTTCGATCTCGTCGCGGTCGCGCGTGACCAGTATCCGCATGTCCGGCGCGAGGGCCTGAACCCGGGCTAATTGTGCTTCGGACAGCGTGCCCGGTTCGAAGCCAAACAGGATCGTTCTCATTTTAACTCACTACCTTCAAGTGAAAAGATAGGCGCGAGGCCTTCGCTACACCGGGCTACTTGAGCGGCTTCCTCCTCCGCACAGACACGGGCCTTAATGAAGGGGCGGATCTATAATTTGCAGGCCGTCAGATGGAGGTGCACCTATGGTAACACAAATCTCTACCTATAGCAAGTGACCAACACAGCACCATACGAGGCGGCGATGATTAACCAGGGCTGCCATTTCATTGTGCCCTGCTCCGGCGGAATCGCCCGACCCC
>QMOC01000558.1 GCA_003648085.1 Chloroflexota bacterium | reverse complement strand
GTGCGCCAGGGCAGCGGCCCGGTGCTCGCCGGTACGTCCATCACCTTTACGCTTACCGTGAGCAACAGCGCGGCCTCGGGGTGGGATGCCGATGGTCTGCTCGTAGACACTTTCGACCCGGCGGTGGCCGTGTCCACCCTGAACGCCGACGCATCCCCAGGCGACGTCTGCCAGACCGCCGGCGCGGTCGTCACCTGCACGCTCTCCAATGTGTTGACCGGCACGACCCGCATCGTAACTCTCACCGTCACCACCACCGCCACCTACAGCGGCACCCTGACCAACTCCGCCACCGTCACTCCCACCGATGCCATAGACCCCGACGGCAGCGACAACGCGGCCGGCCCGATCATCGTCACCATCGTCACCCAGGCGCCTTGCGCTGCGCCGGACGATGTGGCACTGGATGGCCCACCGACGACGACCGTGGGCCTGGCGGCCACCTTCACCGCCACCGTCACCCCGCCTACGACCACCCTGCCCGTCACTTACACCTGGGAGGCGACGGACAGACCGGACGTCGTCCACACCGGCGGCGGCCTCAGCGACACGGTGGACTTCACTTGGAACGTCGCCGGCACCAAGACGGTGACCGTGACGGCGGTGAACGGGTGCGGCATTGTCAGCGCCACTCACGTCATAACCGTCGAGGCTCCGCTGGATACGGATGGAGATGGTGTGATTGACGTCGTCGAGGACGGCGCCCCCCACGGCGGGGACGGCAACGAGGACGGCACCCCCGACCGCCTGCAGGCGGACGTGGCCTCGCTGCCCAACGCCGAGGACGGGCGGTATGTGACGCTAGAATCGCCGCCGGGGACGAATATGACCGGCGTTCAGGCGGTGGGTAACCCCTCGCCCGGCGACGCGCCGCCGCTGAACTTCCCCTACGGCTTCTTCAGTTTCACCATCAACAACGTTGGCGTCGGTGACACGGCGGTCCTCACCCTCACCTTGCCGGACGCGGTACCGGACACGACGGAGTACTGGAAGTACGGCCCGACGGTCGCCGACCCGACCGACCACTGGTATCAGATTCCGGTGGGCGACAACGACGGCGATGACCTCATCACCATCTCGCTCACCGACGGCGGCGATGGGGACGATGACCTCGCGGCCAACGGGGTCATCGTGGACCAGGGCGGGCCGGGGATGCCGGGACAGCCGGTGGGCGGGGTGAGCGTGCCGCTGAGCCGGGGTGTGGCGGCGGAGTGGTTGGGCCTGGTGATGCTGGCCGTGCTGGGCACCCTCACCGCCGCGCTCGTCAGGCGGAAGACGTAGGGCGAGATGCCATCTCGCCCCACCTGACCTGCTCGCCAGAATTTGAAGCAACGATGATGTCCCACCCTCGATGGGCCAAGTACCTATCCGAAAAATCCGTAGTAACGACTTCAGTCGTTCCCCAAGCGGTTGAAACTGCTACTACCAGCATTTTTCGGATAGGCTCTAAGTCGAGGAGAGGATGATATGCCGACATCAGACCTGGAGTACACCTCGTTCCTGATCCGCCTGTGGCGTGAGCCGCCGAACGCGGGCGAGCCCCAGGCGGCCAGCCGGGAGTGGCTGGTTCAGGTTGAGCACATCCCCGATGGGAAGAAGGAGTACTTCTCCTCGCTGGAGGATTTGTTCGCCTTCATCCGTGCGCAACTGCCTGGCGTGCCCGTCGGCGAGGAAGCAGGGGGGCAGGGAAGCATGGGAGCAGAGGAACAGAGGGGTGGCTAATGGCGGCAGCGGGCTTGACTGCTGCGGCTACAACAGATGGCATGCCACGGAGGTTCTGGCGCGTGATTTGCCAGAACCTCCTGCTTTGAATGTCAGGTGACTACTCAGCCACCCCGCCGAACTCAGAATCGGACGCAGATTCACGCAGATTTTCGCAGATAAGACCCAAAAATCAGCGTTTATCAGCGTTCATCTGCCTCCTAAACGATATTTATATGATGCGCTTCAAGAGAGAAAATCCTTCACTTGCATCCTGAACTGACTGGAGTTTCACTACATCCCCAAGATGGCAGTTGGCTCAACATGGTCGAAAAGCGGAACCGCTCTTGACATCCCCTCCATCTCGACTACAATACCCTTGCCACGGACCCATAGGGCCGTGAGCCTTAACTCCAAGCAGTCAAACGCACCGCTTTCCGGTGCCGCTGGGATCGCCGAGGCGACCGAGACGGCAGGCGGTGGCCTTGCTTGGGCCGACCGGTTCAGGGAAGTCTACCCTCCTGCAGGTGGCCATCATTCCTCGCCTGTTCATCGGCGTGACGGCCTATTTCGCCTACGCCGGCCTGAAGCGATTCAACGAAATCCTGGCTATCGGCGTCGGCGCGGCTGTCGGCACGGCCACGAACACTATCCTCGTCCTCGGCATGGCGGTCGTGCGCGGCTACATGGATATCGGCCTGGCGGCTACCATTGCCGTCACCCACGGCATCCCGGAGATCATCGTGGCCGTTGTCATCAGCGTCGCCGTCGTCGCCACCTGGCGGCAGATCGCCCTCCGTC
>QMOC01000557.1 GCA_003648085.1 Chloroflexota bacterium | reverse complement strand
GTCTGGGCACTGGAGATCGGCTTCCGCCATCCCGATCTCTTCGCGGCGCTGGGAGCGCACAGCCCGGCCCTTTCGGTCAACCTGGCCCCGCCGACCTACGACCCGTTTTATCTCCTGAAGGAGCCGGGCGTGGCAGCGTTGCGTATCTACCTGGACGCGGGCGATGCGGATTGGGCGCGGGGAGGCACGCAGGCGTTACACGAGGCGTTGGACGAACGGAACATCGCCCACGAGTTTGTCGTGCACTCCGGCAGCCACGAGAACGGACTGTGGGCGGCGAACGTGGCCGAGTACCTGGCCTTTTACGCCGCTGGATGGTAAGCGCCAGATGGCCCGACGATCAGAAAGCGCAAAGGCAAGCGGTCTTTGGGGCCGCGACCTGACCAGCGGCAGCCTGCACCGGAACATCTGGTACCTGGCCCTCCCGATGATCCTGGAGACCGGGATACAGAACGTGACCCAGGTGCTGGACATGTATTGGGTCGGCCGGCTGGGGTCGGCGGCGCTGGCGGCGGTGACCGTCAGCATCACCATTCGCTGGGTGATTAACAGCCTGTCCAATGGGCTGGGCATCGGTGGGATGGCGGTAGTGGCTCGGCGCATCGGCGAGCGAGACCGGGCGGCGGCGGCACACGCCGTCTGGCAAACCATCCTGCTGGGCCTGGCCACGTCGCTCTTGCTGGGTGGTCTGGGGCTACTGCTGGCCCGCCCGCTGCTGACGCTTTTGGGAGCAGACGCCGCCGTCCTACCGCTGGGACTGGCCTACCTCCGCATTACCCTGGGCGGGATATTCGTCTTCATCCTCACCTTCGTCATCAATTCGATGCTCCGTGGCGCAGGGGAGGCGCGGCTGGCGATGGCAGTGCTGTTCCTGACCACAGCGGTCACGGCCGGGCTGGAGCCGGTGCTCGTCTTCGGCTGGGGGCCACTGCCGGCGCTGGGAGTCGCCGGCTCCGCCTGGGCCACCATCCTGGGATTCGGCGCGGGCCTGGCTTGGCAGGCGGCGATCCTCCTGCGCGGCAGGGCGCGTATCGGCATCAACCTGCACGACCTGCGACCGGACCTCCCTCTGATGGGGCGTATCGTGCGCATCGCCCTGCCCAGCACGGTGCAGATGACGCTGCGGTCGTCCTCGCGCCTGGCCATTGTGGGCCTGATAGGACTATATGGCACCTTCGCCATGGCGGGCTACGGGGTGGCGAACCGGCTGCTGTTGATCGCTCTCATTCCCGGTTTCGGCCTGGGCAACGCCGCCGGGACGCTGGTGGGGCAGAATCTGGGGGCACACAAGCCCAGGCGGGCCGAATGGAGCGCCTGGTGGGTGAGCGCTTACGCCGTCGGCTATATGGCTACCACTGTGGCCCTGCTCTGCGCCTTCGCCCGCTCTCTGATCGCCATGTTCGATCCCACGCCACAGGTGGTGGACATCGGTGCCGTGTGTCTGCACATCGTGGCTCCCTCGATGATCGCCAGCGCGGTGGGTGTGGTGCTGGCGCGTGGATTCGACGGAGCCGGCGACACGGTACCGGCAATGGTCGTCAACGTGCTCACCTTATGGGGCATAGAGGTGCCGTTCGCCTACGGCCTTTCCCGATGGCTAGGGTTAGGGGTCGTCGGGATATGGTGGGGCCGGGCCATCGCCAACCTGGCCAACGGGCTGCTGTTCGCCATCTGGTTCCGTCTGGGGCGGTGGAAGCGGCGGGAGGTCTGACGGAGTTGCGTTGTACTCCACAGTGCCCGGTAGACGGCCAAATGCTCCTTGATGCGCTGTAGGTAGAGGCGTGTCTCGTCCAAGGTGATGAGTTCGAGGAACAGATCAGGGTCATCGCCGGCACGCTCCAGCCAATGCTCGGCACGGAATGGGCCACCGTTGTAAGCCGCCAGCGCCACCTCGAGGCGACCGTCAAAGCGGTCGCGCTGCTGCGCCAGGTAGTAGGTGCCGAAGCGCAGGCTGACGTAGGGGCGGTACAGGTCGGCGGTCTCGTAATCCGGCGGCCAGCCCAGTTCGGCGGCAATCTGCGCGCCGGTTGGGGGAATCACCTGCATCAGCCCGTGTGCGCTGGCAGTGGAGGTAGCGAGGCTCTCGAAGAGGCTCTCCTGCCGGATGAGGGCGAAGATCAGGAGCGGATCGAGATCGCTCTGGCGAGCATTCTGCAGCACCAGATTCTCGTAGTAGGTGGGATAGGCCAGGCGAGCGATGAGGGCGGGAGCATCGAATGTCGTGGTGATCGGGGAAAGACGCACGATCTGCGTGGCGCAGAGGATGGAGGAGCGGTAGAGGCCAATGTCGCGGAACGTCAGCGCCAGTTGATACTGAGCCAGCGCGTCCGAGTTGGTGGCGCGACGCAGGGCCTCCAGTTCTCCTTTGGCCTCCCCGAAGCGGCCAAGACGCCACAGTTCCAGACCACGCCGCAGGCGGGGGTCAGCAGCCAGGTCGGGATCGAGTTCGCTCAAGTGTGTGGCGGTGTCCAGTCCCAGCCAATCGGCCAGCCACTCCTCCGCTTCATTC
>QMOC01000556.1 GCA_003648085.1 Chloroflexota bacterium | reverse complement strand
GCACCGCAGACCAGCGTAAACATATCTATTGACAAGGAGGAATCGAGATGACAAAACAAACCGGTACGATCATCACCATCGTCGCGGCCATCCTCACGTTCTTGTGCTGCACAATTCCGCTGTGCATTGGAAGCATCCTGATCTTCACCGGGGTAGGGACCTGGAGCACTGAGTTAGGCCCAGGCGGAAGGAGAGGTGCTATTCCGCCCGCTTTTGGCATCGCCCCGCTCTGCCTGAGCATCCTGGTCTGGGTGGTGCCCCTGCTGCTGTGGCTTTTCCTGGTGCGCAACAAGGAGGATGAGGCCGCCATCCCCACTCCAGACTCATCATCTACCGAGGACTAACCATATGGCCGCAAATCGCGTCATCATCATGGGCGCCGCCGGGCGCGACTTCCATAACTTCAACGTCTACTTCCGCGACAACCCGGACTATCAGATCATCGCCTTCACCGCCACCCAGATTCCCAACATCGAGGGACGTCGCTACCCGCCGGAACTGGCCGGGAACCTGTACCCGGATGGTATTCCCATCCACCCCGAAGCGGAACTGACCGACCTGATCCGCCGCTACCAGGTGGATCAGGTCGTCTTCGCCTACTCCGACGTCTCCCACGAGTACGTGATGCACAGGGCCTCACAGGTGCTGGCTGCAGGGGCCGATTTCCGGCTGATGGGGAGCGGTGCGACGATGCTCCAGAGCCGCAAGCCGGTCGTCGCCGTCTGTGCCGTGCGCACCGGCTGCGGCAAGAGCCAGACCACCCGGCACGTCTGCGATGTACTCCAGCGGATGGGCAAAAAAGTGGTGGTGGTTCGCCACCCGATGCCCTACGGCGACCTGGCCACCCAGGCAGTGCAGCGGTTCGCCACCTACGAGGATCTGGAGCGTAACAGGTGTACCATCGAGGAGCGAGAGGAGTACGAGCCGCACCTGGATCGGGGGGTGGTGGTCTATGCCGGGGTGGACTACGAGCGCATCCTGCGCCAGGCGGAGGAAGAAGCCGATGTGGTGGTCTGGGACGGGGGAAACAACGATCTCCCCTTCTTCCATCCCGACCTGCACATAGTGGTGGCAGACCCTCACCGGCCTGGTCACGAACTGCGCTATCACCCCGGCGAGGCCAATCTGCGTGCCGCGCACGTGGTGGTCATCAACAAGGTGGACACGGCCAGCCCTGAGGGAGTGGCCCAGGTGCGGGAGGACGTCTACGCGGTCAATCCGCAGGCCGTCGTGGTGGAGGCCGCTTCCCCCATCTTCGTCGAGGATCCGCGGGCGATCCGGGGCAAGCGGGTGCTGGTCGTCGAGGATGGCCCCACGCTGACTCACGGGGAGATGGCCTACGGGGCTGGAGTGGTGGCAGCCCGCCGATTCGGCGCAGCGGAGTTGGTGGACCCCCGCCCCTACGCCGTCCGCTCCATCGCCGCCGCTTTCGAGAAGTACCCGCATGTCGGCCCGCTCCTGCCCGCGATGGGATATGGCGAGAGCCAGGTGCGGGATCTGGAGGAGACAATCAATATGGTCGAGTGCGACCTGGTGCTGGTGGCCACGCCCATTGACCTGCGGCGGCTGATCAACGTGCGCCACCCGGTAGACCGGGTGCGGTACGAACTCCAGGTCATCGGCCAGCCAACGCTGGAGGAAGTGCTGGTGCAGCGGTTGGGACGAATTACGGTCTGACAGAGAGGGGCGGGTATGAGTTTGCGCATGCCTCTGGTTGGCTCCACGAGGGGCTGCCCCCTGGGGGGCAGCCCCTCGCGCTTGTGCCCGCGTCGGAAGGGCTACTGGTAGTCCCTGAGCGCGAGCGGGAGATAGACGCAGCGCCGGACCGTGATCGTCGCCGTGGCCTGGTCACTGCCGCACACGTTGCCGGCGGTCAGGGTGACGGTGTACGTCCCACCGCTCCAGTAGGCGTGCATCGGCTCCGGGTTCTCGCTCTGGTCACCGTCACCGAAGTCCCAGAGGTAGGTATCGGCGTGCTGGTGGTCAGGGTCCAGGACGACGGGGCTGGCGGCTCTACGTTCACAAGTCCCCCGCCCGGCGCGGCAGCAGAGACGTGTCTCCCCCCTGGTGGACGATCTCTCCGCCGACGAGTGTCATCTCGACGGGGATCTGCCATAACCGCTTGAGCGAAGCGGTGTAGGGGTCCTCGCTCCAAACGACCAGGTCGGCCAGTTTGCCCACCTCGATGGAGCCCTTGACATCCTCTTCAAAGCCGGCGTAGGCGGAGCCCATTGTGTGCGCCCGCAGCGCCTCCTGCACGGTCAGGCACTGCTCGGGGCCCACCTGCTCTTTGGAATAGGTGGCGCGCCGCACAGCGCCGAAGAGGGTCACCTGGGGCGTCAGCCAGGGGGTGGTCGGCGCGTCGGAGCCCAAGGCCACGACGACGCCCTCCTCCAGCCACTCGCGGGTGACTATGACCCGCGACATACGTTCCTCGCCGAATATGGTCGGCCACACATCTCCTCCCAGACGGATGAACTGCGGCTGGGTGCTGACCACCACTCCCAGG
>QMOC01000555.1 GCA_003648085.1 Chloroflexota bacterium | reverse complement strand
CGACCCGGAGACGCTCAGCCCGACCTACAAACTGACCGTTGGGCTGCCTGGGCGCTCCAACGCCTTCGCTATCGCCCAGCGGCTGGGGCTGCCCCGCGACATCGTCGAGGCCGCACGCCGCATGGTCTCGCCGGTTGATCTGCGCACCGAGGACATGTTGACCGACATCCACCGCCTGCGCATCCAGGCAGCCCAACGGTCAGTTTGTAGGTCGGGCTGAGCGTCTCCGGGTCGAATTCGACACAAGCGTTGCGCACGCCGGGGGTGAGTTGGGCGTAGGTCTTGAGTTCGGGGTAGTGGGTGGCGACGAAGATCGTCGCTCCACGGCGGCGAAAATGGTCCAGCAGCGCGCGGGCCAGCGCCGCACCTTCGGCCGGGTCGGTGCCTGCGCCCAGTTCGTCCAGCAACACCAGGCTATGTTCATCGGCCTGGTCGAGGAACGAAATGATATTGTTCAGGTGGGAGGAGAAGGTGGAGAGGTTCTGCTCGATGGACTGCTCGTCGCCGATGTCGGCGTAGACCGCTTTGAAGGGGGAGAGGGCCGAACCCGGCTCGACCGGGAGGTGCAATCCCGCCTGTGCCATCAGCGTCAGCAGGCCCACGGTCTTCAGGCTGACGGTCTTGCCGCCGGTGTTGGGGCCGGTGATCACCAGCGCGTGGGTCTCATCGTCCAGCACGACGTCAATGGGAACGACCCTCTGCGGATCGAGCAAAGGATGGCGAGCGCCGATGAGACGGATGGTGGATCCCGGATGCCGGTTGTTGGGTGCTCGATGCTTGCGGAAGGGGACGAGTTCGGGGGCGGTGCCGTTGATGGCGTCGGCATACTTGGCCTTGGCGAAGGCCAGGTCCAGTTCGGCCAGCGCCTCCACGGTTTGCTCGATCTCGGTCGCGCGTTCGGCGATGAGGTCGGAGAGGCGGGCCAGGATACGATGTACTTCCTGCTGCTCTTCAAGTTGCAGTTCGCGCCAGGCGTTGTTCAATTCGACGACGGAGAGGGGCTCGATGAAGATGGTCGCGCCGGAGGCGGACATGTCGTGGACGATGCCCCGGATACGGCCCTTGAAGTCGGCCTTGAGAGGGACGACGTAGCGGCCCTCCCGCTGCGTGATGAGCGGCTCTTGTAGGAAAGGGGCATTGCGCGGCGAGTGGATGATGCTCTGGAGTTTGTCCTGTATCCGGTCGTGGGCGATGCGTGCCTCACGGCGGATACGGGCCAGTTCGGGGGAGGCGTTATCACGCACGTTGCCGCGTTCATCCAAACAACGGTTGACCTCGGTGATGATCCCAGGGCAGGGCTGTATGCGGGCGGCAATGCGCGCCAGGCGAGGGAACTGGCTCCCCAGTCGGGTCAGAGTGCGGTGGAGGCT
Organism: Chloroflexota bacterium; assembly: GCA_003648085.1. Classification (GTDB taxonomy): domain Bacteria; phylum Chloroflexota; class Anaerolineae; order B4-G1; family B4-G1; genus B30-G15. The sequence continues at coordinate 1,146 of QMOC01000555.1, read as the reverse complement.
GCGGGCGGCGACGAGAGTGTCGCGCACATCGAGCAGTTCCGACGGCGGCAACACAGCCCCCCGTTGGGCAGCCGTCGCCAAGGGCCGGATGTCGTGCGCGCCGCCCAACGAGGTGGCGGGTCTGACATCCAGCAGCGTGCGGGCCTCGCTCGTCGTCTCCAGTCGCCGACGAATCTCCTGGAGGCTGGTCGCCGGCATAAGTGCGCGGGCCCGTTCCGCCCCGGCGGAGAAACCGGTGTGGGTCGCCAGGCGGTCCAGGATTTTGGGGAACTCCAACGTGGCCAAATGTTTATCGTTCACGCGATGGATTCAAGTCATAGACGTAAATTAGGGGCGGCTTCCCGGGGAACCAGAACGACTGAGCCGCGTAATGCAGGGAGAGCACCTGGTTGAACTTTGGGCGCAGGAGGGCTCTATTATGCATCCGGCGTCCCAACTGCCCATAGCCGATGGCGTTGAAGAGCAGGCTGGCGACCAAGACGCCGATGACCAGGTAGATGAGCAGGCCGCCCAGATTGTCCAGAATGCCCAGCGCGGGCAGGCTCGTATCTGGGAAAGAGGCCCGACCCAGTGCCTCCAGCGTGATCCAGATGACCGCCGTCAGCACGCCAAACGAAAGGGCCAGGATGTTGCGGTCTACGATGGCGCTGATGGGAGCGCCGATGTAGGGGGCAGCGACCTCATAGAAAGTTGCCGCCACACCGGAGGCGATGTACAGCATAGCGGCGCTCATAAGCCCACGGATGATGCCCTGTGTATAGCCCAAGGCGACAAAACCGACCACGACGAGCAGCAGCACCAGTTCGGCGGGCTGGAGGCCGGGGACGAGGAAGTAGAGCGCCACGATCCCAAGGGTGCCCAGCGTGCCCAGGATCAAGGGCGGGACCACGTTTCGGGCCGAACGTCTTCTCGGAGCGGGATGCACGATCACGGTCTCCTCCTGACTGGTGAGAGAGTCGCCATTTGTCTAAAATCCAATACGTTGGTACACTGGTAACTGACCATTGGTATCCAATCACCAGGTACCAATCTTACCAGACTCTACCGTTTTCGCCAAGTGCGATGAATGACGAATCACTACGACTTCTGGCCGACGGTATGCTGGGCAAACTGGCGAAGTGGCTGCGGCTGCTGGGTTACGACACT
>QMOC01000554.1 GCA_003648085.1 Chloroflexota bacterium | reverse complement strand
GTGTATGAATAGCCTGTGCGCTACCGACTGACCATACCTGCCCGCGTCAACATTCTCGGCAACCCCTCCGACGGCGTATGCTCGACGTGATGGAGCAGGTGGGCGCTGCCGCCTGGCGCGGCAAGATGGCGCTCCTGCGCGGGGACTGGGTCGAGTTCGGGCGGCTGATGGTGGAGAACCACCGGCTGGTAGAAGAGATGATGACCTATTGCGGCCTGCCCGGCGGCGCGGGGGAAGTCAACAACGCGCTCATCTGGGCCGCGCTGGAGGCCGGCGCTTTGGGGGCCAAACTGACCGGCGCGGGGGGCGGGGGCTCCGTCTTCGCGCTGGCCCGGCCGGGCTGCGAGGAGGAACTGGTCGAGGCGCTGCGCGCTGCCGCGAGCGAGGCGGGGCTGGAGCACGCGCGCGTGTGGCGGGCACACGTGGACCGGGACGGGCTGCAAACAGAGACTGCGGACTGATGTTGGCTATCGTATTGGCCGCGGGACGCGGAGAGCGGCTGCGCCCCCTTACCGATAACTGCTCCAAGGCCATGTTGCCGGTCGCCGGCAGGCCGATGGTCGAGCGAGTGATGAAGATGCTGGCGCGGGGTGGCGCTGACCGCTTCGTCGTCGTCGCCCACCCCGACGATCGCGTTCTCGTCGAGCATTTCAGCCGGCCGGTGTGGGCCGGTCGGGTCAGGCTGGCCTACCAGGAGCAGCGGCTGGGCACGGCCCACGCCCTTGAGTGCGCCGCTCCCTTCATCCGGGAGGACGGCGCGACCGAGTTCATCCTCTCCTCCTGCGACAACATTTTCCCCGAGGGGCACGTCGCTGCGCTGGTCGCCCACCGGCGCGAGGAGGGCTTGGACGCTGCGCTCACGCTGATGCGGGTGCGGCCTGAGCAGACGCCTACCCTCGCCGTTGTCGTCCTCGAAGGGGGCCGGGTGACCCACATCGTCGAGAAGCCCCGCCCCGAAGAGGCTCCTTCCGACATAGGCTCTATCGCACTCTACGCCCTCTCCGCCCACGTGCTCGATTACCTGCCCCGCGTGTCCCCCTCACCGCGAGGTGAGCGGGAGTTCCCCGATGCCCTGCGGCTGCTGATTGAGGATGGCGGCAAGGTGGGAGGGCTGCTAGTGCGAGAACGGATGACTATGACCCGCCCGGCGGACCTGCTGGCGCTCAATCGTTACTTCCTGCGCCACGATCCCACCTGCGCCACCGTCGAGGCCGACCTGCCGGACGATACCAGCATCATTCCGCCGGTGCGCATTGAGGCTGGTTCTCGGTGCAAAAGAGGGTTGGAGGCCCGGCTTCAGCCGGAAAAACCCCGATAAATCGGGGCCTCCGTTAAGTTTTGCACCGGAGCAGGTTTCAGCGCGAGGGGGGTTGTGCGCGGCGGAGGTTGCTTTCCGCGCCGGGGGGGAAGCGCAGATACATCTCGGTGGCTGCTGCCAGGTCGGAGTAGACGCCCCGGTAAGCCGGCGGTAGCAACGCTGCTATCTGGTACATAATCTCATCGGCCATCTGCTGCCGCACCTGGCGCGTCACCTTGACCCCGCCAGCATCCAGGTAGAATGGCTGACCCACGACGATGTGAAAGTCGGTGCGGCGCAGGCGGGCCAGATTGCGCCAGAAGAGTTCCCCGCCATAGTAGACCATGGGCAGCAGAGGTGCGCCGGTGCGCAGCGCCAGCCACACGACGCCGGGATGGCCCCGCTGCAAGCGCCCGTGACCACTGCGGGTGCCCTCGGGGGCCACGGCCAGGATGTGACCCGCCTCCAGCGCCGCCAGCGCCCGGCGAAGGGCGGTCACATCGGCCTCGCCCCGGTGTAGCGGGATGGCTCCCCCCAGGTTGAACAACAGCGGTCCCAGGATGGGGTTGCTCAGATTCTCCGCCTTCGCGAAGCCGGTCACCGGCCGCGGCAGCAGGTGAGTGTACAGGAGAGGCACTTCCAGAAAGTTGATGTGGTTGGCGACGATGATGAGCGGCCCCCGGTCCGGCACCCGCGCCAACTGCGCATCGTCCACCCGGCAGAGGAGGCGCGTCAGACCCTTGATCGTCGAGGTCACCGCCCGGTAGGTGAGCGTCATTCGGCGGCCTCCGGCGGCTGGCAGATGACCTCGATCTGGCGCGGCAGCAGTTCCAACTCCAGCCGATGGGCATCCAGGCAGAGAGTCTCGCCGTCGGCATGGGCCACCAGCCCGCTCTCCTCGCAGGTGACCACCACCCGCCGTGCCCGGCCCATCGTGATCCGCCTCTTGCCTACCTGCGTGCCGCGCATGAACCGGGGGACGAAGGAGAGCATCTGCAACTGGTTCATCTTAGCCGCGATACAGAAGTCGAAAAAGCCATCGTCGGGCGCAGCGTGGGGGGTCATCAGGAAGCCACCCCCCATGCGTCGCCCGTTCATCACCGAGGTCATCAGTGTAGGCTGGACGATGGTCTGCTCATCGGCCTGGATGGTCGTCAACGGCGCGTGGTAGTAAAATAGGAGCGTCCTGAGCGCGGCCAGGAAGTAGCGCAGGAAGCCGCGC
>QMOC01000553.1 GCA_003648085.1 Chloroflexota bacterium | reverse complement strand
GCCGTCCTGGATCTAGGTTCGGGGAGTGGACGCAACATCTGCGTGATGATGAGGTCGCTTGGGGACACGGGACGGGTTGTCGGGGTTGACATCGGCCCGGAGATGCTCCAGCAGGCTCGGCGGCGATGCCAACCCTATCCTCAGGTGACTTTCCTGAAGCGGCGCATCGAAGAGCCGCTTCCCTTTCGTGAAGAGGGGGTGTGGCCTGTGCATGCAGGCATGTCCTCTGAAGGCCGTGTGGGTGGTTGTGATGTAGAGGCGAGCGGATGAAGTTTCCTACTCTCACACCCCGCTCGGAAGAGGCGCAGCCCCGTGTAGTAGGAGGCTGGAGAGATGAACGAGGAACTTCTATTTCAACCGCTGACCATAGCGAGCCTGGAACTGCCTAACCGCGTGCTTATGACGACGGTCAAACTGGGCTATGGCACCCCGCAAGGTGAGGTGACGGAGCGCCATATCGCCTTTTACGTGCGGCGGGCGGAGGGTGGCGTTGGTCTCATCACCACCGAGCCGCTCTACATCCATCCCAACGGGAGGGAACTGCCCACCCAGTTGGGCGTCCACGATGACGGCCTGGTGGACGGCCTGCGCCGCCTGACCGAGGCTGTTCACGCCGCCGGGGGGCGGATAATGGCCCATATCAATCACGCCGGGCGGGTGGCTAATCCCAAGTTGGTGCCGGAGGGCGAGCGCGTCTCCGCCTCCGACGTTCTCTGTCTGGCCAATCAGGTTCTTCCCCGCGCGCTGACCTTGGAGGAGATCCCCACCTACGTCAACTATTTCGCCCGGGCCGCCGGTCGCGTCCGCGCAGCGGGATTCGACGCCATCGAGGTGCCCTTCAGCCACGGTTACCTGATCCACCAGTTCCTCTCCCCTCACACCAACCGCCGCGACGATGAATACGGCGGCTCATTCGAGAACCGACTGCGCTTCGGGCGCGAGGTCATCGCTGCCGTGCGTGAGGCCGTGGGAGAGGATTTCCCCATCATCGTGCGCATGAACGCGCAGGACTACGTGGATGGTGGCCTGACCATCGAGGACGCGGAGGAACTTGCCTCCGCGCTGGAGGAGATAGGAGTGGATGCCCTCAGCATCACCTCCGGCACGATGTGCGAATCGGTGCCCTATTGCCTCTATCCCACCGGCACCCCCAGGGCCCATCTGCTGCCGATGGCCGCCCGCATCCGCCAGCGCGTTTCCATCCCGGTGGCGGTGGCCGGGCGCATCCGCACCCCCGACGTGGCCCGCGAGGCGCTGGCCCTGGGCCAGGCCGACTGGATCGGGCTGGGGCGTCCTTTCCTGGCCGACCCCGATTGGGTGCGCAAGATAGAGGCGGGCGACGAGGAGGCCATTCTGTACTGTGCGGCCTGCCATCAAGGCTGCCTGGCCGAACTGCGCCGGGGGCACGGCACGTCGTGTATATTCAATCCGCTCACCGGACGCGAGGCCGAGGTTCAGATCACGTCGGTCGAGCGGCCACGCCGGGTGATGGTGGTCGGCGGCGGGCCGGGAGGAATGGAGGCGGCCATCATTGCCGCCCGGCGGGGCCATCACGTCACGCTGTACGAGCAAGACGATCGGCTGGGCGGGCGTTTCCGCGAGGCGGTGCAGGTGCCCTACAAAGAGGAGTTCGCCGACCTGATCCGCTACCAGCAGGTACAACTACAACGTACCGGGGTGGAGGTGCATCTGAATACCCGGGTTACCCCGGAGATGGTGGAGGCCGAGGCTCCGGATGCAGTCGTGGTGGCGACCGGTGCTCAGCCAGTCGTACCCCCCTTCCCAGGCCTAGAGGAGACGCGCTGGATGACGGCTTATGACCTGCTGGACGGCAAGGTCGAGGTGACCACGTCCAGCGCCTTCATCGTCGGCGCGGGGACGACGGGGATGGAGACGGCCGAGTATCTGGCTCGACGGGGGGTCAAGTGCACCGTGGTCAAGCGCCGACCCGAAATCGGCAAGAGATTGGATCCCCTGGCCAAGGCGCTTCTCCTGCGGCGTTTGGAGAGCCTGGGCGTGGACGTGCGCACCGGCGTGGAGGTGGTTCGCTTCGAGACTGACGCGCAGGGGCGTACGACCGTCATCGCCCGGCCCTGGCCCCATCAGGAGAAGGCCCCCGAACTCCATTTCCCGGCCGAGACGGTGGTCATCGCCATGGGGCTGCGCGCCGACCGCTCGCTGGCTGATGGGCTGGCGGGTCGGCCAAACGTTTACACAATCGGCGACTGCGTGGAGCCGCGCGAGGCGCTGGATGCCATCTACGAGGGATTCGAGGTCGGTCGGACGGTGTAGATTTAGCAAGGGGGAGAGACATTAGTGAGGAGCACCATTATGGGACTGCTCTCGCCGCTCAAGGGCTTCAAGAAAGGGAAGATCGAGATCAGCATCTGAGAAGGGAAGAAGGTGATGACAATGGTGTACGTTGATGAAGCACGTTGTGTGGGCTGTGGCTTGTGTGCGGACGCCTGCCCGACAGGGGCCATCAGCGTGGTGGATGGCGTGGCGAAGGTGGAGCAGAGT
>QMOC01000552.1 GCA_003648085.1 Chloroflexota bacterium | reverse complement strand
CGGCAAAGGGCAACTGGGCGTGGCGGTCGAGGTGCTGAAGGAGTTCGACTTGCTGGATAGGGTACCGGTAGCGGCTCTGGCCAAGCAACGTGAGGAGATTTTCCTGCCGGGGCGGACCAGACCCATTCTACTGCCTCGCCGCTCCCAGGCTCTGTTCCTTGTGCAGCGCGTGCGAGACGAGGCGCATCGTTTCGCCGTCACGCACCACCGCGCCCGTCGGCGCAGGGCGGGGGTCGCGTCGCAACTGGACAGCATCCCCGGTGTGGGGCCGGCGCGGCGCAAGGCGCTCCTCAAAGCCTTCGGCTCCCTCGACGCCATCCGCGCAGCCAGCGTCGAGCAATTGGCTGCCGTGCCTGGCATTCCCCGCACCGTCGCTCAGGCTATCAAGGAGCACCTGTAGATGTTGGTAGCGCCGTCGGTTGTGCCCGCTGCACTTCCCCGGTTACAAATTTCAGGTTACAGGTCTCAGGCGCTGGCGAACCTGGAACTTCGAACCTGAAACCTGGAACTCTCATCATGCCATCGGCAAATACAGTGTCAAAGAACAGCCCTGGATTCATGAAACACGCTGGTGCTTGTTAGGGCCTGTTGTTGAAATCGGAATGTTGTGGTATAGTCTCACTGGTAGGTTGGTAGATTGGTGAGGAAGAAGTCTTGACCGCCCTGACTCTGAGCCAGTTGCACTGGGTTGCCTATGGATTGTTAATCGCATCTGTTATCCCGGTCGGGCTGGCTATCCCTCAATTCATCAAAGCGCGCCGCGCCCGGTACTACGCCACGCGCCGAGAGGCCCTCGGGCGAGCCACGCGCTGGGTATTGGCGGCGCTGGTATTACAGGTACTGGCCATCACGCTGCTGGTCGTGGCTCCGCGTCTAGTAGCCATCGTGTCCACCCCTACCCCCACTCCTACTGTGACGCCAACGGTCATGCCCATATTCACCAGCACCCCACGTCCCACGCGCACGCCGACAGCCACGCCCACCCGCCGGCCAACGGCAACTCCGCCTCTGATCCCCACGCCCACACCGGCCATTCCCCCGCCCGACGCGGCGCTGACGCCGCTGCCCTCAGCCGTGCCGGCCGGGGAGGACGCGCACATCACGCTCGTGGCCCTGGCGATTGAGAAAGACGAAAGTGATCGGCCGGTGGAGCCGGGCAACGAGTTCCCGCCTGGCGATCATTGGGTGTATCTGTTCTTCACCTACGAGGGGATGGAGAACGGTGTCGCGAGAACCTTCGCCTGGTACAAGGAAGGGGAGTTTATTGAGTTCTGCTCAGACACGGGGCTTTGGGAGTGGGGTGAACGCGGGAGGACCTGGTACGGCTGTCGGCCGCCAGGGGGTTGGGAACCGGGCAGTTACGAGATTCGCGTCTTCATCGAGACCCTGCTGCAGGGCGTCGCCCAGTTCGTGATTGTAGAAGGGTGATGCGTGAAACGTCAAACGTATCGGTGTACCGGGGCGGCGGATGAGAAACGGATAAGCGGATAGCCTTCCGGCATTGCAACCTCCGGAAGCACCGCATTCTCTGGCAGGCACTTTTGCCGAGGGCGTATCCAGATGGTGAGAAGGTGAGCGCTGAGGGAGTAGCGGCCTGGGCTGAGGAGTGACTGTGTGACTACTCAGCCACCCCGCCGAACTCGGAATCGGACGCAGATTCACGCAGATTTTCGCAGATAAGATCAAAAAATCGGCGTTTATCAGCGTTCATCTGCGTCCTAATTTCAACGCTCTGTCTGGGGATGGCTGAGCAGTTACGGCCCTGTTTTACATTCAGGGCAGTATCAACACCAGCGCCAGCGCCGAGACGGCCGGCACGGTCAGGTTATCAATCCCCCACGGTGAGATTGCCTCCACCACGACTGCGCCGAGCGCCGTCACGGCGGCGGCTCCCGCTGTGGCAGCCGGGTCCAGGGGCTCCGGGGCCAGCAGCACCAGCGGCACGAGCGTGGCTGCCCAACTGATGAGGAACAGCACCACCGACCCCTCCAGCGAGCGGGTGCTTCCGGCGACGGTGTAGCGTCGCTGTCCGATGCGCTGTCCTACCACGGCGGCCAGCGCGTCCCCCCAGGTCATCGGCATGAGGCTCGCCACCAGCAGGTGCGGGCGCTCCCAGAGCAGCCAGATGAGCACCGCGAAGGAGATGGGGAAGTAGATGGTGCCCAACTGCCCTCTCTCCCCGGTCTCCATCGCCTTGAACATCCCGCGCCAGTAGGAGAGAGCGTTGATGGCGACGAAGGCCAGCGGTGGGATGATGGCGAAGGTGCGGTGCTCGAAGAGCAACACCGTCCCGAAGGCCCACATCCCCACCGCGATGTGGATGAACTTGCGCGTGAACTCGACCGAGTACCCGCGCCACCTGCGCAGCCCCTCGGCGATGCCGAGCATAGCGAAGACATAAGCGAAGGCAATAAAGAGTGCAGGCCAATCTTGAGACATATTAAGGCGCCGGTGGTATTGGTTTCAGGATGGCAATGATAGGCCCGCGTGGAGCATCAGCGCCGATCACATATGGCTTCTG
>QMOC01000551.1 GCA_003648085.1 Chloroflexota bacterium | reverse complement strand
CGTCGGGGGCGGAAAGGCCATAGGCGCGATCGGTGTGCTCGGCCTGGAAGGCAGAATCGGCGTAGAAAGCATACGGCACGCTGGCGATCCGCTGGCGGGGTGTCATCTCAGTGTAGGGCTCCACGGTCACCCCGATGTAGCGGTCGGGCTGGCTGAACAGTGTGTCGGGGAGCGGGGTGCTGTATCCCAACAGCACGTTGAAGTGCCCCTCGCGCACGGTCACGTTGGCGTGCGTCTCCTCCCAGAGCGCGGTTCCTCCAATCTCGCTATCGTAGATGCGGAAGGTGATGGTATAGGTTCCGTTCAGCGGATCTCCGGCTGCGTCTTTTAAAATGCCCTGATAGTTCATCACCTGCGGCGCGGTAGTCTGAGGAGCGGCCTGGGCCAGGCCAAGGGCGGCCAGAGCCAGGTTGCCGCCATTGAACAGGCTCAGCAGCCCAAGGACGGCGAGCAGCCCAATCGTCACAAAACCCACGATTTGGGCAAACGTCTGGAACTTTTTGTACAGCATTTTCGCACCTCCTTGTGTAAGTATACGGTTGTTTAACGAGTGATCTCCTGGGTTGACCTTATGTTCTGTGTACATCCTTCATTTCTCCTTCCCTGCCTTACTCCTGATTCGAATCCTGCCTCGCGCTATTCCGAATACCGGAAATTCAAGTGTACATTGTTCATCACCTCCTTCCTGTTTTGTCCTCCTCTTTTGCTACGCTCCCCGAATTGGAGAGTGTCTTCTCCATCTTTTCCTCCAGAAATCTGAATAGCGCCTCCAAGTCGGCAAATCCGTACCGCTCGCCGGTGTGGGGGCTTTCGAGCGAAGCCCGCCAGCCCGAAGTTCCATCGCCGTTGACTACCCACAGGCGCAGCATGTATGCAAGGTAACGTCCTCGTCCGTCGTCCATGACTATTCCTTTGTCCGACACCGGATTTATTATACCAACTAAACGTGGCGAAAACGTGGCGTAAACGTGGCGGATGAGCTCCGATTGGCAATTGTTCGGCGCATGCCGTGTGATAGTTGAGGTGCGACGTACTTTGGAAGTGCGTCGCACCTTCGCACCTGCGCTTCCATTCAGACCCTGCGCCGCCTGAGCAGCGCCGCCGCTCCGACGACACCCACGGCGGCTACCGCACTCAGGGCCAACCACGGCCACGCCGCCGGGCGATCCACCGGCACCGTGACCCCGCCGACGGGGGCGAGTTGCTCCACCTCATACGCGCCCAAATCGGGGGCCGGGCCCTGGGGGCGGGGGACGCCGTCCTTGTCGGCGGTCACGCCGGCGTCCACACCCTTGTCCACCGCCGCCGAGCCGAGGGCGATGTGGTAGTCGCCGACGTTGGGGTTCACGAAGGCGGGGTCGCCGCCGTAATCGTGGTTGGTATTGATGGTGCCGCCACCGCCGGTATTGTTGACGTTGGCCCAGGCGGTGCCGGTGGCCCAGAGGGTGGATTCCAGCGTGGCAGCGCAGCCTGCTGCGACGGTGATGCCCACGGTGTGGCTCACCAGGATGGTGTTGGTCAGGACAGCGGTACTATTGAGCAAACGGACCCCGCTGCCGTCGCCGCCGGTGTTGCGGGCGATGGTGGTATGCAGCAGACGTGGGGATGACACCATGGCGTACAGCCCGCTGCCGATGCCATCGGCTCGATTGTCGGCGATGACGGTGTTGGTCAGCGTGATGTCGCTCTCATCAAGGAACAGCCCGCCGCCGTCCCTGTTGGCGGTGTTGGATAGGACGGTATTACCGCCGAGCATGGCGGCGCTGCTATACAGGTACAGTCCGCCGCCGTCCGAAGTGGCAGTGTTGGAGAAAATGGTGTTTCCGTTGAGCGTGGCGGCGCTGTCATGCAGGTGCAGCCCACCACCATTGTCGGCAGTGTTGGAGGAGACGGTGTTGCCGCTGAGCGTGGCCGCGCTACTGAACAGATACAATCCGCCGCCGTCGTTGTTAGCGGTATTGGCGGATATGGTGTTGCCGCTAAGCGTGGCAGGACTGTTATCCAAGTACAGCCCGCCGCCCATATTGACGGCGTTGGCGGAGATGGTGTTACCGTCCAGCGTGGCGGCGCTGCTATACAGGTACAGTCCGCCGCCCAGATCGGTAGCGGTGTTGGTGGAAATGGTGTTGCCGCCGAGCGTGGCATCGCTATACCACAGGTACAGCCCGCCACCGTTCTTGTTGACAGAGTTAGAGTAGACGGTGTTGCCGCTCAGCGTGGAGGGGCTATGCCACAGGAACAGCCCACCTCCGTCATCGGTGGTGTTGGAGAACACGCGGTTGTTCGTGATGGTGGCCGTGGCGCTGATGACGTACATCCCACCGCCTCCATCCTGCCCTGTCCACTGCGTGCCTCCCAATCCGGCCGCGTCCCCGCCGGTGAGGAGCAGCCCCTCCACCGTGGGGCTGATCTCCCCCGCGATGACCATCACCCGCCCCAAGCCCTGCGCGTCCAGCGTAGTAGGGTTGGCGTCAGGGTCGGAACTGTTCCAATCGGCGGTGGTGTATCCACCACGCACCGTCACCGTCT
>QMOC01000550.1 GCA_003648085.1 Chloroflexota bacterium | reverse complement strand
CTACTCTTGATTCTCGTCCTCCCGCTTGACCGGGGTGGGCTCCTGGCGCTCCGAAAGGCGGTGGGTGGGCAGACGGGCAGCGCGACGCACGTACCAGACCAGCAGCCCCAAGAAAACAGCATCGAAGACCAGGGCCAGCACGTCCGCTATGAACTCGGGCGAACCCGGCTCGACGTAAAACAGGGCGAACAGGGCCATGAGCAGGACGGCCACCCCTATGGTGAAGGCTGCTCTACCGACAGCAGGTGCCATGGTGGAATACTCCTTACCAGGTGACAGGCCACGTAATGGTCTTCCTCAATCGGCTCCAACGGTGGAATCTCACGGGTGCAGATCTCTTTCCAGTAGGGACAGCGGGTGTGGAAACGACAGCCCGATGGGGCATTGGACGGATCGGGCAGGTCCAGGCTTCTGAGCGGCAACTCGCGTCGCTGGCGGGCGATGTTCGGGTCGGGCACGGGCACGGCGGTGAGCAAGGCCTGCAAGTAGGGATGACACGGGTTCTCCAACACCTTGCCCAACGGCCCCAATTCAATAAGTTGCCCCAGGTACATGACGGCGATGCGGCCCTTCTGAGCAAAATAGCGGGCCGTGGCCAGGTCGTGGGTGATGTAGATGAAAGTGATGCCAAACTGCTCATTCAGCGAGGCCATCAGGTTGAGGATGGCCAGCCGCAGCGAGACGTCTACCATAGAGACCGGCTCGTCGGCCACGATCACTTTGGGGCGCACGGCCAGTGCTCGCGCCAGCACCACCCGTTGGCGCTGTCCGCCACTGAGTTGGTGGGGATACTTGTCCAGAAACATCTCTGGGGGCGTCAGGCCTATAATCGTCAACAGTTCGGCCGCCTTCCGGCGGGCCTCGGCGCCGCTCTTGGCCAGCCCGTGGCGGCGCAGTGGCGCGCTCAGGGAATGCATGATGGTACGCACCGGATTGAGCGCAGCAAAGGAGTCCTGATGGACAATCTGGACGCCAAGCCGGTAGTCGCGCCAGTCGCCCCGGTCCATAGCCCAGATATCCCGGCCCCGGTAGAGCATCTGGCCGGACGTCGGCTTCTGCAGGCCGGTCACGACGCGCCCCAGCGTCGTCTTGCCGCAGCCGCTCTCCCCAACGAGGGCCAGTATCTCACCCTCGGCGAGTTGCAGGTTGGCATTAACAACGGCCTCTACGCCCCGCCGCTTGCGAAACAGGCCATTCTTGCCGAAAGTCACGCAGACATCTTTCAATTCAACGACCGGTTCGCCCATCTTACTCTCCCATCTCAATCTCGCGCCAGTGGTGGCAGGCCACCCGCCACCGGTCTGAGGCTTCCATGACCGGCTCTTTCTCCCGGCAGACCGACGTAGCGTAAGCGCAGCGAGGATGAAAGCGGCAACCGCTAGGCATATTCAAGAAGTTGGGTGGCGCACCCTCAATTGGCTTCTTCTTGGTCAGATCACCGATGAGGGAAGGGGCAGATTGGATCAGCCCGTAGGTATAAGGGTGCCGCGGGTGATAGAAAATATCGTTGATCGCCCCCTCCTCGACTATTTGACCGGCGTACATCACCGCCACTCTGTCGGCCACCCGGGCTACGATGGCTATATCGTGGGTCAAGAGCATCATCGCCAGCCCCAGGTCTTGGCGAATATCGGCCAGGATGTCCAGGATATACACCTGGGTTACCACGTCCAGCGCGGTGGTCGGCTCGTCGAGAATGAGCATCCTGGGGTTCAGGAGCAGGCTGAGGGCGATGATCACGCGCTGACGCATGCCGCCACTCAACTCAAAGGGATAGGAGCGCAGCACCCGGTCTGGATTCAGCCGCACCATCTCCAACAGACTGCTGGCCCTCTGGATAATCTGTTCCCTGGGCTGCTTCTCATGGTCGAGCACCGTGTCAACCATCTGATCGGCGATGCGCATCACCGGGTTTAGGGCATTCTGGGCGGCCTGAAAGACGATGGCTATCTCCTTCCAGCGGAACTGGCGCAAGGCTTTGCGGTCCATACCTAGCACGTCCTGGCCGTCAAAAAGGATGGTGCCGCCCTTGATTTCCCCTGGGTAGGGCACGTGGCGGATGATGGAGTAGGCCAGGGTGGACTTACCACAGCCGCTCTCACCCACTACGGCCATCAATTCGCCTGGGTGGACATCCAGCGAGGCACCATCAACCGCTCGCAGGGAGCCTTGCCGGATACTATATTCCACCACCAAATCCCGCACACTCAGAAGAGACTGTGTATCTTGTCTGCTATTTGATATAGAAGCCAGTTCGGGTTTCACAATCGCTGCTCCTGCTTCTTTTTACCTCACATCGCCCGCAATCGGGGATCGAGCACCTCATCCAGGCCATGGGCGAAGAAGACGGCCCCCAATTGAAACAGGACGATAGCCATCATTGGGGACAGCACGTAGGAAAGGGCCTGTGGCAGGTAGATGGCACCCGATTGGGTCATAGCCATGTTCATCATCATCCCCCAGTTCATGGAGGAAAAGGGGATCAACCCCAGGAGCATAAGCCCCACGCTGGCGCTGATGGCTCCCCGCAT
>QMOC01000549.1 GCA_003648085.1 Chloroflexota bacterium | reverse complement strand
AGCCAGGCCCAGAGGCGCCTCTTGATGAATGTATGTCACTTTGGCCCCCCAGGCAGAGCCATCTCCCACAGCAGCCTTTATCTCCTCGGCTGTGTCGCCCACCACAATGCCAATGTCGGTGATGCCTGCCTCCACCACAGCATCAACAACGCGAAACAGCACCGGACGATTGGCCACCGGCACCAGTTGCTTGGCACTGGTGTAGGTAATGGGCCGGAGGCGCGTGCCCTTGCCCCCGCTGAGAATCAAACCCTTCATTGAACAACCCCCAAGCTTCGGTCTTGTTAATCCCGCAGAGGGATGGAGTATCTCACGTGTTGCGTATCCCGTGTTCCGTCACGCAACATGCAATACGCAACACGTCCTCTCATCGGCACTTCTGGTTACGTGTTTACTTCCTCCGTCTCTGCCAACGGGTGAGCTTCAGGCGCTTCCGGTGTTTGTGCTTGGCGATCTTCTTCTTTCGCCACTTTTTGACAGAACCCATGCAGATTTCCTCCTTCCTAGCAATATTTTGATGTATGCTGTATTGGCTGACAAGTTGTCCTCAACGCCAAAAAGCCTCATACATCGTCCTGCTCTATTACCCAATAAAATCCAAGATGCTATCTGGATGAGATAGCACGTCATGATTATACCCCAATACCGACGTTTGCACAAGTACGCGCATTCATTCATGTAAAATGTTACCGGTGTGGTATAATTCCCTCAAATGATAATGTTACCGGAGGGAAAAATGTCCACAGAAGACAAAATGAACATTGATGAGCGACGGAAGTATCTGCGCAGGATGAAAAGGCGCTATGTCCAGGCCGATCGCAAGGAACGAGGGCGGCTCTTGGATGAGATGGAGGCAGTCACTGAACTGCACCGTAAGAGTCTAATCCGACTCATGAACGGAAGCCTAGAGCGCCAGCCACGCCAAAGGCAACGGGGGCGCATTTATGGGCCGGAGGTTGAATATGCCTTAGCCATCATTGCTGAGAGTTGGGACTACCTCTGTGCTGAGCGTCTCACCCCCAACCTGGTCTGGATGGCCGAACATCTAGCTGCCCACGGCGAGTTGGAGGTCTCTCCGCCCCTGCTGGAGAAGCTGGACCGAATAAGTGTCTCCACCGTCCAACGTATCCTGGGGCGAATCCCAAGAGACAAGCCCCGCCCTCCTCGCAAAGGCCCGCGACGCACCAATCATCTGACCCAAGGCATCCCCATGAGACGCATCCCTTGGAATGAACGGCAGCCCGGCCATACGGAAGTGGACCTGATCCACCACTGCGGCCCTGCAACCCGCGGTGAGTATGTATGCACCATCCAGATGATTGACGTGGCCACCGGCTGGAGCGAACTCAGAGCAGTACTGGGGCGCAGCTATGTGGTCATGGAAGATGCCTTCTGCTACATCATGACTCGCATCCCCTTCCCCATCCTGGAACTCCACCCTGACAATGGCAGCGAGTTCTTCAACTACCACCTGCTCCGCTTCTTCGAGAGCCAGCTCCAAGGCGTTACCCTCTCCCGCAGCCGACCTTACCACAAAAATGACAATCGCTTCGTCGAACAAAAGAACTCCAGCATCGTGCGGGCCTACCTGGGCAATGACCGCCTCGATACCGTGGCCCAAACCATCGCGGTTAACCAGCTCTACGACAAAGTGTGGCTCTACTACAACCTCTTTCAGCCAGTGATGCGCTTGTCGGAGAAGATCGTGACTCCCGTTGAAGGCCAACTGCCAAGGGTGAAACGTCGCTACGACCAGGCTCGTACTCCCTTCGACCGCCTCTGCGAAACCAAAGCCATCACCCAGGAACGCCGAGAACAACTGGAAGCCCTACGCGACAGGACAAATCCCCGCCAGTTGCGACAAGAAATCTACGACCAGATCGAGTATATCTTCTCCTTGCCCAATGCCGTCCCAGGTCAAACTGAGAACGTCTTAACCCTGACCACCCGCCCAGACCTGCAGACCCTGGCCTTAGATCCCATCCTGCTCGACCTTGATCCAGCTCGTGTTGACTGGGAAAGCCAACTTTGACTCTTTAACTCAAACTGGCAATACTCTAAAGACGCACTTTGACAAAACCTCTCCGGTATGGTAAACTGTAACCTGCCGAGAGAGGGGAAAGCAAATGGCTCATCCGCCCACAACGGCGGAAGCCCTGCTTTCCTCTTTTCTGTTGTACACCTACACACACCTGCTGTTTTCGCTGCTGGCGATGTGGACAACGCTTCACAAGCCCCAGGTTGCCCACATCGCCACAGCCCCTCCTGAAACTCCAGTCTAGGCATTGCTAAAATGCAAATTCAAAGAAAGGAGGAGGACACCCTCGGTAACATTTTCATTTGACTGAACGATCCACGTTCGGTAACATTTTCATTTGACTTGACAGGCACGCAGGGTAGGCGGCACAAAGGGCCTGCGCAGACTCTCTTTGTCAAATCTTCCGAATCGGGTCAGTTTGGGAGTCAATTGGCCTATTTCCGGCCATGGCGGGCCCGGTTGCACAGATGAACTGCTTCGTCATACTGGACGCGGT
>QMOC01000548.1 GCA_003648085.1 Chloroflexota bacterium | reverse complement strand
CCCTTCACGGCAGCGCGGCCCCACCCTGCCCGCCCGACGGTTCACCGTCGGGCGGGCAGGGTGGGGCCGCGCTGCCGTGAAGGGGCGGCGCTGGGGTGGGCCGCTTCAGGCCAGTGTCGGATACCCGGCGAATAAATTCGCAGGCTCCTCTCACAAGTAGGGGAGTGTTGCCAAACCCACCTACGTAGTACGTAACCGGAAGGAGGGGGACATGAGCCATAGGAAATCCATCCTGGGTTTACTGATAACCGGCCTGCTCTTATCGGTGCTGGGCACCGGCGCTACCGGAGCCGATTCATTCGCTACAGCGGAACCGACCACCGGCTCCATCACGGTCACGCTGGAGGCGGGCGGCTACACGCTGTACAGAGGGGACGACGGCCAGATGCACATCCAGATGGACGAGGACTTCGGCTTCTTCGGTGCTTCAGGGGAACCGGAACTTCCTGGCCGCGCCTTCCTCATCGCGCTGCCGCCCGGAGCGCAGGTGACCGATGTGCGCTTCGAGACTCCCGAAGCCATCGAATTGCCGGGCCGCTACCGGATCGCACCGGTCGAGCCGGCCGTGTTTGACCCGGATGACGCCGACCAAGCCACGGCCCGCTGGGAGACCAACCACAGGCGGGCCTATGCGACCGACGAGCCTTACCCCGCACAGGTGGGGGAGTACCTGGGTCAGGGCCAGTGGCGGCGCTATACCTACGTCCGGGTGGCCTTTCAACCCTTCTCGTACCGACCACGCTCCGGTACGCTCCGCTTCCACCCCACGCTGGTCGTCACCATCGAATACCGGCTGCCCAGGCCCGGCAGCCCCGCCTGGCGCGAGGTCGAGCGGCTGCGCGACGACCACGTGCTCGACGACATCATCGTCCCTCACCTGGTCAACGCCGATCAGGCCCGCGCCTGGTACGGGGACTTCCTTCCCGCGCCGCTGACGACGGCCAACAGCCTCTACGACTACGTCATTATCGTGGAGAACGATACGATGGCTGCCACGCTCGCTCCCTTCAAGACCTGGAAGGAGAGCCTGGGCCACACCGTCAACGTCGTCACCCTCGACTGGATCCACGCCCACTACTCCGGCGTGGACGTGGCCGAGGAAGTGTGGAACTTCCTGCACGACAAGTACCCGGCCAGCGAGTGGGGCATCCGCTACGTGATGCTGGTCGGCGACCTGCAGGTCATTCCCACGCGCCGGGTCTATTACGCGGATACCGGATGGGGGCTGCGCTCCGACCATTTCTTCGCCAAACTGTCGGGCGGAACCACGAGCGAGCAGGTGTGGAACAGGGACGGCGACGAGCGTTGGGGCGAACTGCACGACGATGAGATGAGCGTAGAGCCCGACGTGCTGGTGGGCCGGGTGCCCCTCGGCGACCCCCAGGACATGAGCCACGCTGTCCAGGCCATGCTCTCCTTCGAGGAAGCCTCCGAGAGTTGGAAGCACAGCGCTTTGCTGGCGGCGGGTTACGCTACTATTGAGAGCGCGACCGTCAAGCGAGACGGGGCCGTGCTGATGGAGTACATCCGCAACCAACTGCTGGACCCCAACGGCTGGACCTACACGCGCATCTACGAGCAGAGCGGGCTGGGCACCAGCACCTACACCCCCCCGCCCGACTATGACACCAGCCGGGAGAACGTGGTGGCCGCCTGGAACTCCACCGGGCCGGGGCTGGCGATCCTGTTCGACCACGGCGACCAAAATGGCCTATCCGGCCTCGTGTGGGCACACGATTTTGATAACGATAGCAACACCCGTAATGACAACGGCGAGGTGGTGTGGAACGATCTGTTCCTGTATGAAGATACCTCCTCGCTGACCACCACTCACCCCGCCATCGTCGAACTCATAGGCTGTAGCACGCTCATATTGGTCACCCCTCCCTGGCCGGTCCCGGATCGGACGATGGCACAGCCGGGTGGGTATACCGAGAACACCGGGGGTAAACTCTTAGCCGAGGGAGCGGCGGCCGGCGTCGTCGGCTTCTCCAGCCCCGGCCCTGCCTCGTCGGCCGGCTGGGCCACACCCAACGACGGTGACGTCTACAGCATCGCTTATTACTTCACCGAGAACCTGGTCCAGAAACACTACACCCTGGGCCGCTCCCTCTACGAGGCCAAGATCCGTTACACGGACAAGTTCTGGAACAACAACTACCAGCCCTTCCACTGGTCCTTCCACCTCTTCGGCGACCCCGCGATGATCCTTGAGGGGTACGACACCTCGGCCAAGGGAAGGAACCGGACCATCCACACCGGCCCGGTCTACGCCTACGGCACCGACAACGCCGACAACGGCGATATGTACGTGGCCGTGAGCGTGCGCCCCGACACCGAGGACGGCGAGATCAAGGTCTACCGGTCCACGGACCACGGCGACACCTGGAGCCTGTGGGCCACCGTCGGTTGGGGGGAGCCCATCCGCGCCGTGGACGTGCTGGTGGGACAGTGGAAACAGGAGGAGTTCAGCGACGACCGCGTGCACATCTTCTTCACCGACACCGCCGGGAACGTGATGGACGCCCGCGTGGATCTG
>QMOC01000547.1 GCA_003648085.1 Chloroflexota bacterium | reverse complement strand
TCGGCCAGCAGAGCGGAGGCCTGCGCGGCTGCACAGGAAGCCTCGATCACCGTCTCCGGTATGTCCTTCGGCTCGCTGAACGGCCCCGCAACGTAAATCCCTTCCCGCGTCGTCTCCCCAGGCCGAAAACCGGGCGCCTCCGCAAACCCATATTCGTTCAACTCAACCCCCAACCGCTCCGCCAACTCCCTCATCCCCTCCGGCGGCCGCAACCCCACCGACAACACCACCAACTCGAACTCCTCCTCCTCACTCCTCCCCTCAGGGGTAGCGTACTCTACCCGCAAATCACCACTCCCCACCACCTCCGTCACCCGACTCACCATACTCCGCACATACCGCACCCCATACTCCCTCTCCGCTCGCTCTATGTACCCCTCAAACCCCTTCCCATACGCTCGTATATCTATGTAGAACACCGTCGCCTCTACCCCAGGATCGTGCTCCTTCGCTATCACCGCCTCCTTCGTGGTGTACATACAACACACGCTGGAGCAGTACCCCTGCCCACACGAAACATCACGCGAACCCACGCACTGAATGAACGCTATCTTGCGCGGACGCTTCCCATCCGAAGGCCGCCGTACCTCCCCACCCCACGGCCCCGAAGCCGAGAGCATGCGCTCAAACTCAACGCTCGTGACCACGTTGGCCAACCGCCCGTAGCCCAACTCCGGCCGAATGTCACCGGGCATCGCCTCCGCACCCGGCACCAGCACTACCGCCCCCACCTCCAGCTCGACTATCTCCTCCCTCATCTCGTGATCAATGCACCCCTTCTGGCAGGCGTAGACGCATTGATTGCACTCCGAGCAGATGCCACAGGAGAGACACCGCTCCGCCTCCGCCCGCGCCTCCTCCTCGCTGAAACCGGCGTAGACTTCACGAAAACCCCGCACCCGCTCGGCCACGGGAAGTTTGGCCACCTCCTGACGCGGCGCCTCGGAGACCTCGCCGGAGACCACCCGCGCCCACGCCTCCTCCTCGCTCACTTCGGCCACCTCGACCTCGGGCTCCGCCTCCGGCAGCGGTTCGCCGCGCAGATAGGCGTCAATCGAACGAGCCGCCCTGTGCCCCGCCGCAATCGCGTCCACCACGAAGGCCGCCCCCGTCACTGCGTCTCCGCCGGCGAAGAGCCCCGGCACATCGGTCGCCAATGTCACCGCATCCACGGCAACGGTACCACCCTGCCCCCGCGCAACCTCTTCCGGCAGACAACTCAAGTCGGGTCGTGCTCCGATGGCGAAGATGACCACATCCGCAGGTACATCGAACTCGGAGCCCTCAATGGGCACAGGCCGACGACGACCGCTTTCATCTGGCTCACCCAATTCCATACGCACACAACGCATACCGCACACATTGCCGTCCCCATCGGCAATAATTTCCACCGGTGCGGTCAAGAAGTCGAAAAGCACGCCCTCTTCCTCGGCCTGGTGCAATTCTGCCGGCTGGGCTGGCATCTCAGCCCGCGAGCGCCGATAGACAACGTGCACTTCCGGAGCCGCACTGCCCTTTTCCTGCGCCTGCTGCATACCGACGCGCAAAGCGGTGCAGGCCGCGTCCATCGCCACGTCACCGCCGCCCACTACCACCACCCGCTTACCCGCCAGGTCGGGATACTTCCCCCCCAGGCTGACCTCGCGCAAAAAATCAATCGCGGAAAGCACCTGGGGTAGGTCAACGCCCGGTATTGGGGGCCGCGTACTCCGATGCGCTCCCACGGCGACGAAGACGGCGTCGTAGCCATCCCGCAGAAGCCCCATCACGTCATCCACCCGCTGATTGAGCCTCAACTCAACCCCCAACGCCAGAATGTCCTCAATCTCTCGCTCCACCAACTCGTAGGGCAGCCGATAGGCCGGGATCCCCACCCGCATCATCCCACCCGCCACCGGCAACGCCTCGAAAACCACCACCTCATGCCCCGCCAACACCAAATCACGCGCACACGTCATCCCCGCCGGCCCCGAACCCACCACCGCCACCCGCTTCCCCGTCGGCTCAACCTCCGGCTGGGGAATGCTGACCTCGTCAGGATGCGCCATCGCCCAGTCCGCCACGAACCGTTTCAGGCGCATAATGTTCACCGGCTCATCCACCTTCCCCCGCGAGCACGCCTCCTCACACCTGTGATTGCACACCCGCCCGCAAATCGAGGGAAAGGGATTCTCCTCCCGAATGGTGCGATAAGCATCGCCAAAACGCCCCTCGCGAATGAGGGCAATGTACCCCTGCGCCCGTTGGTGGATGGGACAGGCGTCGCGGCAGGGAGCACGCCCCGCCTTCTCTATCACGTAGGCGTTCGGTATCGCCTGCGGATATAACTTGTACGCCGCCCGCCGCTCCGACAGCCCGGCGTTGAACCGGTCGGGACGAATGACGGGACACACCGCCGCACAGTCACCACACCCCGTGCACGCCTCCACATCCACATAGCGCGGCCTCTTACGCACCCGCACCTTGAAGTCGCCCGGCTCTCCCTCGACGCTCTCCAGTTCGGCGTAGGTCAGCACCTCAATGTTGAGATGCCGACCACACTCCAC
>QMOC01000546.1 GCA_003648085.1 Chloroflexota bacterium | reverse complement strand
TTTTCGGATAGGCTCTAAGTTGGGACTTCGGGAATTCGTCGTCAGGGGATGGTGCGCTGTGGTTGCGCGTACATTATGAGGTGTGGGAAGGTGGTGGCCAGCGGCTAACGGCCGTCGGCTGATGACCGACGGCTGCGCCGCCGAAACACCAACCGCAGCGGCGTGCCGGGAAACTCGTAAGCCTCCCGCAGTCGGTTCTCCAGGTAACGCTCGTAACTGAAGTGCACCAAGTCGGGGTCATTTACGTGAAACACGAAAGTCGGCGGGTCTACACCGGGTTGACTGGCATAGTAAATCTTGAGCCGCCGACCGCGCTTGCTGGGCGGAGCGTGACGGGCCAGCGCGTCGCGCACCAGTCGGTTGAGTTCACCGGTAGGGATGCGCCGCTGTCTCGCAGCCCGCACCGCCAATGCCGTCGGGATCACTTTGTTCACCCGTTGTCCCGTGAGCGCGGAGATGAACAGCACCGGCACATAGTCGAGGAAACGCAGGGCCTCACGCACCCACTGGGTGTACTCCACCATCGTATGGGCATCCTTCTCCACCGCATCCCACTTGTTTACCAATACCACCACGCTGGCCCACTCGTCGAGGATGAGGCCGGCTACGTGCGCATCCTGCGCAGTAACACCCTCGACGCCATCTATCATCAGCAAAGCGACATCTGCTCGCTGGATGGCCCGTAGTGCCCGCAGCACACTGTAGCGCTCCACCCCGCGCTCAATCTTGCCCCGCCGTCGGATGCCGGCCGTATCAATCAGCGTAATGGGCGTGTCCTCCCACTCCAGATAGGTGTCAATAGCATCGCGGGTGGTACCGGGGATTGGGCTGACGATGGCCCGCTCCTCGCCGAGCAGCCTGTTTAGGAGCGATGACTTACCCACGTTAGGTCGGCCGACGATGGCAAGTTTAACCCTCTCGTCCTCCGCCTCTGGCTTGGAGGGGGGCAATGCCCGGACCACGTCATCCAGTAGGTCGGCCACGCCGATGCCGTGCAGCGCCGAGATAGGGTAGACCTCCCCCAGGCCCAGGGCGTAGAATTCCAGCGCGGTCTGGCGCAGACGGGAGTTATCCGCCTTGTTGGCAGCCAGAAAGACGGGGCAGCGGGCGCGACGCAGGATCTCGGCCACCTCCTCGTCCCCAGCCGTCAGGCCGCTGATGACGTCGGTAAGGAAGATGACCGCGTCGGCCTCCTGGATCGCCAGTTCGGCCTGGGCGCGCATCAGGGGAATGTAGGGAGCGGAATCTTGCGCCAACACCCGCTCAGGGCCAGGCCGCCTCCCAGCAACGACGGTCTCGGGCAACACCTCGATGCCGCCAGTATCCACGACGGTGAAAGGGACGTCGTTCCACTCGGCAGGAGCGTGCAGTCGGTCGCGGGTTGTGCCCGGCCGGTCGTGCACCACCGCCAGCCGCCGACCGACGATGCGATTAAAGAGGGTGGACTTACCCACGTTGGGCCGGCCCACAAGAGCCACAATGGGCCTGCTTCTCAATTGTTTATCGTTCATTGTTTGGTCGGCGTAGGAGTGAGCGCAATGAAGATCTCCACCTGCACGGTCGCCGGATTGATGCTTTGAGCGGTCACCCCCTCTGGCACCACCACCTGCGGCTCAATCTGGTGCGTCCCAGGCGACAACCCAAAAAGGTCGAGGACAACGCGCACGTCGCTGGCTTCCAATGTCTCCAGCAGAGGCAACGGGCCGCTCAGAATAACCTCGACGCTCTCCGGCGAGACGGTGGCCGTGAAGCCCGGCTCCAGGCCCTGACGTGTCGGCGTAATCACCATCGTCAGACTACTCTGGATGGCCTCAATGGAAACTCTCACCTCCACCTGCTGGCCCGAGACAATCGCAACGGTCGGAGATATGCGGAGTGCCGGTCGAACGGCCACATCGGCCTGGGCTCCCTCTACGTCTATCGGCTCGGTTTCAATGTAACCCGGGAGCACCTCGATGACGTCGGGCGCGCCGAAGACGGTGACAGTAGGCGGTTCAACGGAGATATTGGTGATGCGATAGCCGGGAGCGACCTCCCCTTCGAGGACAATCTTAACCGCCAGAGAGCGGTAGTAACCCGACGGTTCGATAGGGATGCGCACATTGACCGTCTCGGGCGTCAACGTGACGTAGGGGACAGGCTGCCCCTCATCGTCCTGCGGTTCTACCCGTAACTCTTCCTCAATGTCGGCATTGGCATCCTCTATGGAGATCACTGTGGCGGCCTCGACTACCCGGGTCACATAGGTACTGGGGCCAATCACCGTCACTTCGTGCGGAACGACGATCGGTGTTCGCCTGAGATAGCCCAGAGCGGGCCTTCCTTCCACCTGCACGTGCACGGGCACAGAGCGTTCCGTTCTCGGCTCCAATTCCAGAGTGACGTGCTCGGGTTCGACGAGCACCACCTGCGCTGGCTGTTTATTCAACGTCACCTGGACAGGCACTTGATGGACACCCGCGTTCACGTCTGTCAGGTCAACAGTGGCGGTGAAATCATCGGCCGTGAGCGTCTTCAAGACCGACCTGGGGGCGCGGACGGTGACCTG
>QMOC01000545.1 GCA_003648085.1 Chloroflexota bacterium | reverse complement strand
GTCTGCTGACAGACGGTTCCACTCCTGCTGACGTTCGTAAAGCAGGTCATGCATCTCCCAGAATTTGCCCTGAGCGCCGGCGGCCTCAGCGGCCTCGGCGGTGATGAGTGCCTTGTCGTGGATACTGATCAGCGTAAGGTGACGGTAGACGAAACGAATATCATCACCGTATATCTCCCCCAGATATTCACGCATAAAGGCCAATCTGGAGCAGGCTGGACACTGGAAGTCAGCGTACTCGATGAAGGTGATGGGAGCGTCGGCAGGCCCGTGGACGTGATCCTCCTCCGTCACCGGCGGGATGCGGGATTCGACCGGGAAGTCGAACGGCGCTTCCACGCAAGTAGCCGGGCCGGAGGGCGTGGCGCTCACGGTTGGCGCAGTGACCGTGGCCCTCTCTGAGACAGACGTGGGCGACGGCACCGGCGACGGTGTCGGACTCGCCGCCCCCCCTCCACATCCGACGACCAGCCCCAACAGCAGGATGGTCAATGGCAGCGCGATTTTGCGCATAGTCGCCTCCTTCGTTTCATAGATGGGCATTATTGTACCACAAAGAGACAAACTTGGCTACTGAGGATTTGGCAAGCGACGGCATTTGGAGTACAATGTTAAGGCTTCTGTCTGCGAAAGGGGAGGACACGATGGCCCGAAAAAGCAAACCACGAGCCGTGGTGGAAGACCGCATCGAGGTGGCTGCCTCGCCCGAAGTGCTGTGGGCCTGCTTCGCCGACCTGGACAAATGGCCCCATTGGTTCCCGGCGTTGGTCGAGGCAGAGTGGGTTGCCGGCACTCCCTGGACCGTAGGGGCGCAGTTCCGCCAGACCGAGAGGATCGGCTTTCCCCTCGGCAAGGTGACGACGGTCGCCATCATCACCGAGATCAGCCCAGCACCCTATGTAGCCTGGGAGGGGAAGGTGATGGGGATGAGGGTGGTCGAGGGATTCCGTTTCGACGCCACGGCTGGCGGCACCGAAGTGCTCGTCCGCCACGAGTTCTACGGCCCTTTAGCACTGCTAGCCCGTCTCCTGTTCTTCACCCGCCGGGTCCACAGGATCTGCCGGGCGGCGCTGGAAGGGCTTAAGGCTTATATCGAGACGGGGACTGTGCAGACGAAAACGCCGGCGTAGACCCACTCGATTGCGCCCAGAACCAGCAGGGGCTCAAATTGAGAAGGCAAGGGAAAGGAAGGAGCAATGCGCAGGAGCGGAATGATACTAAGCCTGGCACTCGCACTGCTCACCGCGTGCACAGCGTTCATAACTTCTGCGCCGCCCACGACGCCGTCACCTACTGCCGTACCCACCATCACCCCGTTGACGGCAGAGGAGGAGGCGATCTTCGCACAAAAAAGGGAGCGCATGGTGATCGAGACAATTGAGAGACGTGGCATCACTGACGAGGACGTGCTACGCGCTATGCGCGCCGTCCCCCGTCACCTGTTCGTCCCCGAAGAGGAGCGCGATTACGCTTATGGCGACTTCCCGCTGCCCATCGGCTACGGCCAGACCATCTCCCAGCCTTACATCGTCGCCCTGATGACCGAACTGCTGGAGTTGAAAGAAGGGGACAAGGTGCTGGAGGTCGGCACGGGCTCCGGTTATCAGGCCGCCATCCTGGCCGAAATTCCCGGCGTTGAGGTCTACAGTATCGAGATCATCCCTGAACTGGCCGAGAGCGCCCGCAAGCGACTGGAGAGCCTGGGCTACACCAACGTCCACTGCAAGCAAGGGGATGGCTACTACGGCTGGCCCGAATATGCCCCTTTCGACGCCATCATCGTCACCGCCGCCCCCGACCACGTTCCGCCGCCTTTAATGGATCAACTGGCCGAGGGAGGACGGCTGGTGATCCCTATCGGGCCGCCGGGCGGTTACCAGACGCTGTGGAAGTTCGTGAAGCAGCCGGATGGGGAATTGCAGGCGTTCAATATGGGAGGCGTCGCCTTCGTCCCGCTCACCGGGCCGGGGGCGGAGGAGCATCCCCATCAGGGAGGATACGAATGGCCGACGCCGTGACCCAGGCCCCGGCATAGCAGCCCGCCCCCACCGCCAGAACTGCTAAGAAGCCGAAGGAGAGAGCCAACAGCGCAGCCAAGATCGAGGCCACGACCGAGACGGCCCCGTTGACCCCCCAGGCCCAGGCAATAAGAGTCGGGGAACCGCGCTCCAGCAACGCCAATCCCTTCGGGAAAGGCATGCCCATCAGCAAGCCCGGCGGGGCCAATGCCACCACTGCAACAAGCAGCCGTCCCCACAGCGGTGCGGCCAACGTTGCCCTGAAGAGCACCGACAACCCCAGCGCGTAAGCCACGACGAGCAGCGGTAGCAGGCTCAGCACCAATCGCAGCGGCACGCGGCGGCTAAGCAAACTCCCCAGTCCGGAAAACAGGAGTAGCGCAAAGAGCACCGTCGCCATCGCGTAGGCCGGGTGGCCGAGGAAAAGGATGAACCGCTGTAGAAGTGGGATTTCTACGCACAAGTACCCCAATCCCAGCAGCGCAAAGTAAACCAAAGTCGCGCCCAACGGCCCTCCTCGCCCCACCCCGCCC
>QMOC01000544.1 GCA_003648085.1 Chloroflexota bacterium | reverse complement strand
GCTGGTATCATCACCTCAAAACGGAGGGTGGTTTGATGAACCTGGACGACTATACACATTTCGGTGAACTCGATCCCAACAACATGCTTGAGCGCATCGGCGAACTACCCCGGCAGTGCCGGGCAGCCTGGGTGCAGGCTCAAGGATTGGAGTTGCCGTCCGCCTACGGCGCGGTTCGGCACGTCGTCATCCTGGGGATGGGCGGCTCGGCCATCGGCGGGGCGCTGTTGCAGGGACTGGTGGCCGGGGAATGCACCATCCCCATCACCGTCGTGCGTGGTTACGATCTCCCCGCCTTCATTCGTGGCCCCGACTATCTGGTCATCGGCTGCAGTTATTCGGGCAACACAGAGGAGACGCTATCGGCTTTCGGGGAGGCGCTGGAGCGGGGAACACGCCCAGTGGCGGTCACGACAGACGGGAAATTAGCCGCGCTGGCGCAGGAGAAGGGCATACCGCTGGTTCGATTCGACTACCGGGCGCAGCCACGGGCCGCGCTGGGCTACTCCTTCATCCTGCCGCTGGGCATCTGCTGGCGGCTGGGGCTTCTGCGCGATTACTCTACCGATCTTGAGGGAGCAGTCCAGGCGATGGAAGCGTGGCGGGCGGAGATCGGCCCTGAGATGCCGACGGCGCGCAACGCGGCCAAGTCCCTGGCGAGCCGGATCGCGGGCCGGCTGCCGGTCGTCTACGGGGCGGGGTTCCTGGCCGCCGTCGCCAACCGCTGGAAGACGCAGTTCAACGAGAACAGCAAGCACTGGGCCTTCTTCGAGATTCTACCGGAACTCAACCACAACGCCGTCGTGGGCCTGGGCATCCCCCAGAGCGTGCGGGATCAGACCATCGTGTTGATGCTGCGCTCGAGCCTAGACCACCCGCGCGTGCAGGTGCGCTGGGAGGTGACGCGGGAACTGCTCCTGCGCGAAGGTGTGATGGCCGAGGTATTGGAGGGGCGGGGCGAAAGCCATCTGGCGCATATGCTCTCCTTGATCCACTTCGGTGATTACGCTAGTTTCTACCTGGCGATGCTCAACGATGTGGATCCAACGCCGGTGGAGACTATCGCGTTCCTCAAGCAGCGGCTGGCGGAGGCGTAGAGGCGCAAGTGAGCAGTATGCAATCTCCAACCTCCATCCCCCAATCCCCAACTCGCCTCTATGACCTCGACCTCCCCACCCTCCAATCCCTCCTGGCGGGGTGGGGCGAGCCAGCCTACCGCGTCCGCCAACTCTGGGAGTGGCTCTACGTCCACCTGGCGACCGACTTCGACCAGATGACTAACCTGCCAAAACCGCTGCGCGAGCAATTGGCGGCGGAGACGATCATCGGTGTGCCACAGATGGTGGATACGGTGCGGTCGGCCGATGGGGAGACGCGCAAGGACTTGCTCCGCCTGGAGGATGGAGAGACGGTCGAGGCGGTGCTGATGCGCTACCGACGCCGCTGCACCGCCTGCATCTCCACCCAGGTCGGTTGTCCCATCGGCTGCGTATTCTGTGCCACCGGTCAGATGGGCTTCCGCCGCAGTCTCTCCGCCGGCGAGATCGTCGCCCAGGCGCTTCACTTCGCCCGCATCCTCCGCGCTGAGGGGGAACGGCTGACCAACGTGGTGCTGATGGGGATGGGCGAGCCGCTCCTCAACTACGACGCCTCACTATCCGCCATCCGCCGCCTGATTGACCCACGTGGCTTCAACCTGGGCCAGCGGCGCATCACCCTCTCCACCGTCGGTGTGGTGCCGGGCATCGAACGACTGGCGGGAGAGGGTCTGCAAATCACGCTCGCCATCTCCCTCCACGCCGCCACCGACCGGTTGCGCGACCAACTCGTTCCCCTCAACCGAAGATACGGGCTCGATGCCCTCTTCGAGGCCTGCCATCACTACGTCAAACGCACCGGGCGGCGGGTCAGTTTCGAATGGGCGCTTATTGAGGGAGTGAACGATTCGCCAATGCAGGCCAAGGCGTTGGCCGCTCGCCTCGCGGGGCTCCTGGCCCACGTCAACCTCATCCCACTCAACCCCACTCCGGGCTACGCGGGCCGGCCTTCCCCCCACGCTGCATTAACCGCCTTCACCGCCGAACTCGAACGGCATCGCGTCCCTTACACTGTGCGCCTGCGGCGGGGGGTGGACATCCAGGCCGGCTGCGGGCAACTGCGGCAGCACAGCGCGGGCCAGGAAGAGGCTACTTGACCCGCTCCAACAACTCAAAGTATCGCTCGCGGCTCATCTCGGCCGTGATCATAATTTATGCGCTTGGTTTCCCCCCTCGGATTGTCCAGTTTAGAAAGATGTGCTACAATACGTCTGGATGTCCGTTAGAATATATGAGGAGGGTGAAGATGTTGGCCCGGATCGTCCCAATAACCGAATTCCGCAATCGGGCCAGAGAGCTGCTAGCCTCTCTGGAGAATCGTCCCATCGTCCTTACCCGGCGCGGACGCCCCGCCGCCGTCGTCCTGCGCTACGACGACTACGAAGCCCGAGAGGAGTACATCAGCCGACTGGAGATGGAACGTGACCGGCAGTTGCTCCTGGAGGCGAAGGCCACTG
>QMOC01000543.1 GCA_003648085.1 Chloroflexota bacterium | reverse complement strand
TGTTGGGTCTGGCGCTGACCGACTCCGATCTTGTGAACCCCATCAAAAGCGTGGCCGAATTTCAGCGCGATCAGACGGAAACGCAACGCATCGCTCAGGAGAACGAGATCACTTTGCAGCAGTACAAGGTCTTGCAGGAGGCGCGCACGCAGGCAGAAGTAGAACGGCTGGAGGAGGAGATTCGCTACCAGCGACAACTTCACGAACAGGAACTGCGGCGGCTGGAGGAGGAGACACAACACCAGCGGCGGATGCACGAGCAAGCACTGCGGGACGCCCAAAAGCGGGCTGCACTGGAGCGGCAATTGCTCCAACTTGGCGGCTACGTTGCCATTGCCGTTTTGGGACTCGCTTTGCTCTCACTCAGCATCGGCTTCAGCGTGCATCTCGCCGGGCGACGTCCTGCGCATGCTGGGACCAGTGCCGATGTGTGGACACCTGAGCGTAAGCGGCAGGCAATCGAGGCTGCCCGGTGGCGCGAACGCAGGCAGCGCGAACAAGAGTTGCACGAACTGGAGCGGCGCGAACAAGTACTGCGTAAGCAGGAATTACGCCAGCAGGGATTTGATTCCCGGAAGCGTCTGCTTGAACTGTCTGGTACCTCTATCGGCTCGAACGGGCACGAAGACGCGGATGAGTTGTCCTCTGAGCCGTGGTCGCCACTGCGGGTTTACGATTGAGAGTGAGGCTCAGGTGTGAGGCGGGCTTTCTAGTCCACGGGAGGTACGTACCAATGGCAACTACAACTCGGCGATTTCCTAAAGCAGCGGTATTTGTTGATGCCGAGAACCACGCTGATTTAGATGTCTCTGCGCTGATGCGGCAGTTAAGGCAGTTCGATGTCGTAGAACGACATGCCTATGCCGATTGGCGTAATCAGTGCCTGGATCACTTGTCTAAACGCTTGAATCGCAGAGGTTTTAGGATGCACCATGTGTGGAGCGGGCCTCGTCCTGGTGCGCGCAAAGACACGGCAGACAGCCATATGGCACGAGGCATTGCGGAGGTGCTCTCTAGGCGGCCTGAGATCGAAGTCGTCGTGATCGTCAGCGGCGATGCTTTCTTCACCGGTGTTGCCCGTCAACTTCGAGAGCAAGGCAAGCAGGTGGTCGTGGCCTCTGCTCCTCTTCGGACCAGTAAGGAACTGCGCAGCGTGGCCGACGAGTATCTACTACTGGGGAGGCTGGAGCGTTCGATCTGGGCGCTGGATCGCCTGGAACGTGCGAGCAAACATGTGACCTTTCGCTTCGCCGTCCGAGAACTGGGGATCAGGCCGTTTGATCTGGCGGAATTGGTCCGAAAAGGGTTGGTTATGCAAAAAGAGGTATCACATCCTGAACGGGGAACCAGGCCGGAAATCTACCTGAATCGGGAGGCTTACGCCGTACAGACCGTTTTGGGCATTGCAGCCTGAAGGGGTTCAGGTGTACGTGGAAGTATGCTGCGTCGGTGAGGTGCAGTTTGACTTTCGAGGAGGCTCGGCGCGTGATGAGAGGGACTGCAAAACGGTAGGGGGTGAATAGGGCAGTTGGAGAGCCGCAAATACCAGCGGTATCACGCGCATGCCACAAGTGACAGACCCGGAGGGTCTGTCACTTGTGATTCTACGATAGCCGTTCTGCACACCCAAACAACCCCGCCGTCCCCCCGGTGTGCCAGAAGAGCACCCGCTCGCCGGGCCGGAAGGCACCCCGGCGAATCAGATCCAGCAGGCCCCCAAAGGCCCGGCCGGTGTAGACCGGGCCGAGCAGCACCCCCTCGGCGCGGGCCACGGTGCGGATCGCCTCCCGCTCCAACTCCCCCACGACGCCGTACCCGCCGCCCAGGTAGTCGTCGTTCACGGCGAAGTCCTCCGGCGCGAAGGTGAACCCCAGGCCCAGGTGGTCTACCGTCGCCATCGCCAGACCGGCCAGCCGGTGCTTCAACGTTTCCGCCCGTGGGTCCACGCTGATGCCCAGGATGCGCCCTTCGTACCCCAGCGCCCGCGCTCCCACCATCAGCCCCGCCTGGGTGCCGCCGCTGGAGGAGGGTAGCACAATGTGGTCGAAGTGCAGATCGCGCTCGGCACACTGCGCCAGCAGTTCCTCCATCGCCGCCACGTAGCCGCTGGCTCCGATGGGGTTGCTCCCGCCGTAGGGCACGACGTAGGGGCGACGGCCCGCCGCCCGCAATTCCTGGGCCACCTGGGCCATTGCCTCAGGCAACGGCGTACTGCCCGCCCAGCGCACTTCCGCCCCCAGCAGCCGGTCCAGCAGCAGGTTGCCCTGCACCTGCGGTGGTTCTTCCCCGCGCAGCACCAGCACGCGGTCCAGGCCGAACTTGGCCGCAGCCGCCGCCGTCTGGCGGGCGTGGTTGGATTGGGCCGCGCCGGCGGTGACGAGTGTATCGGCCTCCTGCGAGAGCGCGTCGGCCACCAGGAACTCCAGTTTGCGGGCCTTGTTGCCCCCCGTCGCCAGCCCGGTCTGATCGTCCCGCTTGATCCACAACTCCGGCCCGCCCAGTTGCGCCGTGAGACGGGGCAATGGCTCCAACGGCGTGGGCAGGTGGGCGATGGA
>QMOC01000542.1 GCA_003648085.1 Chloroflexota bacterium | reverse complement strand
GGTAGATGGATTCAGCAGCGACGGCTTCGTCTATCCGCTCCTTCCCATCCATCCGTACCTGAAGGCTGGCGTCGCGCATCAGGTGGATCAGTTCCCGCATCACGCCGCCGCTCATCCCGATGAACCGATCCAGCGCCTCCGAAGTGATGACCTCCTCCGGCTCCAGGCCCAACGCCCGCAGGCGCTTTTCCACGACCCGCCGCATCAGCGCGTACCCCTCCTCCACCCGCTTATCGTACTGTCTACGGGGAAAGAGGCGGACGTTGGGGAACTCGTGAACGGCGAAGAGTTGTCGAGCGCTGGCCAGGTGGGGGGAGTAGTAGAGCAAGAGAGGGACGGTGTAGACGACGTGGCAGGCCGGCTCGTAGAGCACCCGACTTTCGGCGAAAACCTCACGGGCCTGGGCCAATTCGACTTTATCCAGACCGTCCACCAGGAGGAGCAGCGGGCGTTCGGCCCAATGGCGTACTTCGTCTAGCAGGTCGTTCAGCCGGCCCAGAATCTCGGTGATGCGCGGCTTGACCTCCAGGCGACGCACCACCTCGCCGCTGATGCCGAGGGTGAAGGGGAGGGCGCGGAGGAGGGCGGCGGCCCCGGCGACGGCGGCTCCCACGGGCCCGGCTCCGGCGGCCGTCGCCCCCAGCCCCACCGTCGCTACTCCCTCCAGGACCCGGTCCAGGTTGATCCGAAACCCCTCCCGCGAGGTCTCCTCCCGCACCAGCGTCTCCAGGCTCTCCACCAATCGCTCCAGGGGGGCGCGATCGGGCCGCAGGCCGGCCTGCTCGGCGGTCCGAAAGGCGGCCACCCCCATCAGGAACAGCACCTCCACGTGGTTGACGTTGAAAATATCGGTGCTCTTCTCCACGTCCAGCCAGACGACGAAGAAGCGGCCGGCGAGGGCACGGGCCAGATGGGCCAACGCCCAACTCTTGCCCGCTCCCCGATGGCCGGGGATGATGGCCTTCAACGGCAGGGCGCTATCGGCCAATCCCATCCTCAAGCGTTCGAGGGGCCGGTCGTGCCGCTCGACGTAGAACTCCTCCGCCCTCTCCTCCCAGGGGGTCTGCTGAGGGTCGAAGGCATTGTAGACCGCCGCCCACATCTCATTAGCCTCCATACTCATTTTCCCCCTTTCTTGGCCCCGTCACCCATCGTTTCCTCGCCCTTGAAGATTTCCTCCGCGTACTCCAGCAACACTCTAACCCGCTCCGGCGGCGTGTTCTTCGCCTCCAGATACTTCGCCAGCAACTCACGGTCGCTCATCTCCTCCGGGGCCAGGCTCCCCAATCGCACCCGCGCCTCCCGCTCGACCTCGCGGACGATGCCGGCGACGAAGTAGGCGTCGGATAGCAGCGCGCGCACGTCTCGGTCGCGCACCAAAGGCTCCTGGTCGGCCCGCATGTGCACGATGAGCCGCACCACGGCTTCGCGCAGGTCGTAGGGGGCGATGGTCTGTTGCAGCGCCATCAGCGGGTTGAGGGCCTCTCGCACGTCGGCGCGCACGGTGACGAAGCGGCGGGCGTCCACCTCGACGAATTTCCACGTCGTCTCCCCCCGCGCCAGTTCCACCCAGCAGAACCCCTTGGGCTGCTTCTCCTCGCCGAAGTCAATCCGCTCCAGGCTGCCGGCGTAGACGACGGGCGGGTATCCCCCGTCGTTGAGGCTCTGGTGCTTGTGGACGTGGCCCAGCGCCACGTAGTCCCAGGCCGGGTCGGCCAGCGCGGATTTGAGCACAACCGCGTCCCGCCCGATCATCACGCTCCGTTCGGAGCCGAAGGTCGCACCGGACACAGTCAGGTGGGCCGCCAGCACCGCCGGGATGTCCGGATCCAGTTGCTGCGCCAGCGCACGGATGTTGTCGCTGACGATGCGCCGGAGGGCCTCGTCCAGTTGCTCGATGGAAAGGCCCCGGTACTCGTCGTGGGCCAGGAGCCGCTGGCGGACCGGGTAGGGGACGGTGGCGACCTGCACCGGGCCGTGGCGAGTCTCGATGCGGTGCACTTCCTCGACCCGCCCCACGATGACATTGGGCACGTCGAGGGTGCGGAAGATGTCCACGCTGGAGGCCTTCTGGACCATCGTCGGTAGGTCGTGGTTGCCCACCAGGAGGACAACGGGCACGCCGGCGTCGGCCAGCCGCTTGATCCGGCGGGCGAAGGCGCGCTGGTAGGTGGGGTTGGGGTTGCGGCGCTTATAGGCGTCCCCGGCGAAGATGACCAGGTCCACATCGTGTTCCAGGCCGTAGTCAATCAGTTCGTCGAAGCGGCGCAGGAAGTCCAGCACCCGCCGGTTCACGCCGGTAGCGGGGTCCAGGCGACCGTAGTTTTCCATGCCGATGTGGAGATCGGCGAAGTGGAGGAGACGGATTTTCATCGCTAGGTTGGTAAACTGGTAACTTGGTAGATTTGGTAGGATGATGTGGTGACGCTTCCCCATCCTATGCTACGGCTCCTCGATCACCCGGAGCACCTCGTCGGCCCGGTACACCCGGTTGCGGGCCTGACCGGTGATCTCTTGCAACAGGCCCGCTTTTTCCAATTGGTTCACGTACCGCTGGG
>QMOC01000541.1 GCA_003648085.1 Chloroflexota bacterium | reverse complement strand
GTTGAAATCATTGCGGGCCAACACCATCGGTTTGTCGAGCGCGACCAGGGCCGGGCGTATCTCGGTGTATACGGCCAGCGCATCATCGTACCGGTCGAGGTTCTCCAGCGCGATAGCGGAGTTGATCCGGGCACGCAGAACCTCAAGGGGCCTCCCCAGAGCCTCGAAACGCGCCGCTGCGGACTCGAAGCATTGGAGCGCTTGCCCGTGGCGGTCGGTGTTGTCATAGGCGATGCCCACATTCATCTCGAGTCGGGCGAGCGCGTATTGGTCATCGTACTGCTCCAGGGCCGCGCGGATGGCGTCGGATGATCGGATCACTGCCTCCTCCCGGCCCAGGTTGACGAGCGCGAACAGCCGGCTCACCTCCACCCGTGCCGCAGTGTGAGCATTGCCCTGACTTCGCAGGAGGGCCAGGGCCGCGTCACAGGAGGCCAGGCCGGCCTGGTACTCCTCCAACTGCATCTGCGCGTGGCCCCGCGCCCATAACATCCAGGCCCGCGCCGTGGGGTTCGAACATGCTTCCGCGGCCGCCAACCCCGCCTCCGCGAGGGCCAGCGCCCGGCGAGGCTCGGCGCGGTTCACCTCATCAATCCACTCCTTGATGGCCCTGACCACCGCGAGGTCAAATTGATCGCAGCGCCGGACAAACCACTCTCGCAAGAGCGCGGGGTCGCTGATCGATATGATCTCTCGGATAAACTCGTCCGACATAGGGCGTCTCGGTCTAAATATCCACGTCGGTCAGAAGGATGGCTTCCTCTCCCGTGAGATCCAGCCGGATTGAGTAGCGGCCTGGACCGACGCCGTGGAAGGAGAAAGTGTTTGTGTCGTCCACCTGAGTGGAATCGAGCGGTTCATCATCTTCGGAGGAGAGCAGGGTCACCCCCACCCCCTCGAAGTCCGCATCATCTTCGATCAGGCCCCGAATGGTGAAGCGGTGACGTTCGAACTCTCTCACATTGAGCGTAATTTGGAGTCCCAACGGCTCGATGGGATAGATGGACTGGCGGGTTGGAGGCGGAGAAGGCGCTCGCACGGGCACGGGTTGGAGCGCCGGGCGGGCGGGAGCGATCAATAGAGAGAGCGTTGCATCGCGAAGCACCGCGACGCCGGCTCCCAATGTCTCCGTCCGGAGTGTCTCCAGATACCGCCGGAACCGAGCGAGGAACTGCCCGCGCTTCGCCTTGGGTGAGGTCTTCCTCACCCGCTCCCTCACCTGTTGAAGATCGAATCGTGGGAGCCGCTCCGGTTCCAAGAGAGCGCCCGTCTTGGCCCTCCGAGTTATCTCCAACAGATCCTCGAACTCCCGACAGCATTGGTCGCACATCTCCAGATGCGCCATCAGCCGGGGGAAATCCTCGGCCACATCCTTGCCGGCGATGACCGCGTCCACCGCAGCGGGCAGTCGGGCCGATGCCTGACCGCAATCCAGCGCGTCCTCCGGAGCGGCAAGAAGGCCCTTGACCATTCTAAGCACCTCTGATTTTCTGTACTTCATAAGCAGCGCTCCTGGTTCCAATTATTTGTGACACGAAGGACGATATTCTTAGTATCCGAATGTGTGTCCTACATATCCGCGATTACGAAGTCCCTTCCTCAACTTCTTGCGGGCTATGTACAGGAGTTGATCCACGTTGTTTCTGGTGGTACCGATGTATTCGGATATCTCCCCTCGTGTGTAACCCGCTAGGTGGAGTAGCAGGACCATACGCTGCCGCCTCGTCAACCGGGTGTTTATGATCTCCTTGGCCGCACGTAACAGATCTTCCTCCTCGGCTTTCAGTTCGGGGGCAGGTGCTTGTTGATCGGGGATGACCTCAAGCAGCGCGACCATCTCATCGTCGTCCAGGCTGGGCCAGTAGGATTCGGGAGGTGATCTCTTTCGGAGCAGTTCGCGCGCGTTGTTGATGACGATTTGATAAGCCCAGGTGGTGAATTTACTCTCGCCTCGGAAACTATCCAGGTTGCTCAGGATATCCACCAGTGCTTCCTGGGTGACTTCTTCGGCGATCTGCGCGATCTCGGACCTGGTGACATCGCCACGCTTGTGGAGGTAGGAATATGCAATGCGGAATAGGATTCCTGAGAGGTCCCCCCAAGCAGCATCCGCCACCGCTGGCTTGTCGGACTGCAAGTCTGCTACCCACTGATCCCGGTCTCTTTCCATAATCCGGCTCCGAGCATAGTTGACTGCTAACCTCGGCGCTAAGCGCGCAGTAGAAGGTTTCTTGCACTATCTCGCCGGGCGTTGGTTGCGACGGGGACGATGTTGTCCTTCCGCGGAGGTGGTGAGAGCCTCGGCCTCGTCGGGGGAAAGTATTGCTCGATATACCTCGCCGGTCATACCGCTAGGCCAGGTGGTCATAATAAGTATACCCTCCGTGGAGTGGGTAGGCAAATTTGACAATATCCGGGATTCCGCAATAAGTCTCATGTGCATCTACGTCGAGACGCTGGCCCCAGTTGACTGGACCGACCTTGCGGAGGCCAACCTGGTGGGCTTCTCCAGCACCACCGCGACCACGCCTGCAGCCTACGGGACGGGTTATCCTTCAT
>QMOC01000540.1 GCA_003648085.1 Chloroflexota bacterium | reverse complement strand
GTTTCCGGTGCAAAACCCGACGGAGGCCCCGATTTATCGGGGTTTTCCCGGCTGAAGCCGGGCCTCCGGCTCTGTTTTGCACCGAGCACTATCTACCGCCGCCAGCGGTAATCGTGATCCAGCGCCTTCCTGAAGTCCTTGTGTATCTCTCCCAAATGCTCGATGGCCCACTCGTCGCTCGTCCAGCGGTAGAGCAACAGGCAGTGAATCTGCTGGGCGTGGGGAGTGCTGTTCCAGCGGTGGATCTCCGCGTAGGCCGCCTGCACCCAGCCCACGTCCTTGTTCACCCAGCCGATCTTCTTTTTCTCCTCATCGCTGTACGGCGGGTGCTCCAATGCCAACCAGTGGTTGGTCTCGGTGATGTAGATGGGACGCTCGTGCACTTCGCCGGGATGGCCTCGGCGAAGGTGCGGTAGGCCTGGAAATCGTAATAGTGCTCGTGGATCGTGCCCGGGAGCATAGGCTCGTTAGTGAAGACGGTCTTCTTAGTGATCAACCCGACATCGAGGTAGTGGGTGTAGGTATGGAGTGCGATGCCGTCCAGATCTTCAATGTGATCGAGCATCTCGCGGAAGTAGTCGAGGGGACGGTATTGCTGACCGGTCAAGGGCCAGGGCAGGCCGAAGTAGGGGTCCACCGCGCCGGGCACGACGACGGCTTCCGGCTGCACCTCCTTGATGCGTCGCCGCGCCAGGTTGAACGCCTCGGCGTACATCTCTGGGGTGATGTGCTCGGCCGGGTGATCGGCTCCGCCGGGATGCTCGCGCACGTTGTTCTGCTCGTTGCCGATGATCCAGATGTGGCACCCCTGGGAGTTCTGGACGTAGCGGGCACAGGCCCGGGCGAAGTCAGCATACTTGGCGCGAACCGGCAGCGTGCCGCTCGTCTCGTAGCCGTGGTTGAGGCGGACGATGACACCGTAGCCATCGTGAGACCACGGGGTATAGTCGTGGCCGCCGCCGTGATTGGGGTCAGCGCCTATCGCCTCGGTGAAGAGCACCCAGCCGGTCTTGTTTTTGCCCTGGAAGAGGAAACGGAAATCGGCGGGGGTGGTGGCGCCGGCGGCGTGGATGCCAAAGATCCAGGCGCACTCTCCACGAGGCAGGGTAGCGTCGTTCACTGGCTTCCGCTTATCAGCCAACCGCTTGGCCCGCACGTACAGGCCGTTCACGTACCCCTCGTGCAGACTGGGGGTGCGGACTCTGATCCACCGATCCTTCCCCACCTTATCCCCCACCTTCGCCGGATCTTCCAGCACCTTCAACGTCGTTTTGTCCACCACGTGCCAAATGGGAGGAAGGTCCGTGCCCGGATTGGGTCGCACGTTCAACCCGATGGCGCTGTGGACGACCAGATAGGGGATCGGCTCACCAGGCGGGGCCTCTTCGTGAAGACGCAGGTATTGGGTGGCAACATATCCCTCGATGCCGTCGGGGGTGCGTATGTAGAGCCACCGTCCCTCCCGCCCCACCTTCGCCCGCACGGCCTCTTCTGTCTCCAAGGCGTCCAGCACCGTCCCGTCGTCCACCCGCGTGAGGGGAGGTCGTTCAGTAGAGGGGGTTGGACGGACGTTCAGGAAGCCCACCTCCGGGCTCACCACCTCCACCTGCACACCAGCCTCAACAGGCTCCTCGGGGAGACGGAGATACCAGGCGGCGACGTATCCCTCAGTGCCGTCAGGGGTGCGGATGCGGAGCCACTGCCCCTCCCGCCCCACCTTCGCTCGCACGGCCCATTCTGTCTCCAGGGCATCCAGCACCGTCCCGTCGTCCACCCGCGTGATGGGGGGCTGCTCGGTAGAGGGGGTCGAGCGGACGTTCAGGTAGCCCACCTCCGGGCTCACCACTTCTACCTTGACGCCGGTCGGCGCAGGCCCAGGCTCGCCCAGAGGGCAGGCCCGGATGAGCGGTAGGAGGTCATCGTTGACCACGGCGGCGGTGAAGACGCTGAAGAAGGTGGGGTGGTGCGCCGCCAGCCGGTCGAGCCAGACCTGGAACTCGTCGGGGCTCATGCGCACCTGACCGTGCTCGTCGTGGTAAGGGCCCAGCACCGGATACAGGGGAGGGCGGTAACCCCAATGGTGGCACCAGTACTCGTAGTGGCCGTAGGCCCACTCATCAATCACGCGCTGTGCCTGCTGATCGGGGGGAACGGTGCTTCCAGGCGGGAAGAAAGTGCCGTAGGACATCGGCATCAGGCCGCCCTTGCAGAACTCGTTCATCTGGTCGTAGGGCAGGTCGCGGTGGTGGGAGATGTTAGGGAAGGAGCAGTTGTAGAGCCTGTTCAGGTCGAGCCCGGCGACGCGGAGGAACTGGCCTAGTTGGGCAGCCTGTTCAAAACGATTGCGGCAGCGCTCTGACTCAGTATCGAAGACGAAGCCCTGGAAGCCGTCCTGGAAGGCCCGCACGGCGACCTGGGCCTCTCCCTGAGGATAGTCCAGTAGCAGCCACGCCCACGCGAAGGGGATCAGGCCTGCCTCCCTGATCTTCTGGGCGACTTGGGCCATCCCGTCGTAGTAGGTCGAGCCTTGCCCAACTTTGTATATGATGTGGGTGGCACCCATC
>QMOC01000539.1 GCA_003648085.1 Chloroflexota bacterium | reverse complement strand
GGACCTCTCGCTTCGCCGGGAGGGGGCCACTCTCGGTTTCTTTGAATCCGTCGGGGATGTCGTTGTCAGGCATCATCACTCAGATGTTACTCCCAATTCATTTGAACATAACGCACCGCTTCTTCGGGATCCAGAGCACGGGTAGTATTGCCTAGGCGCACGTGGAACTCTTTGCCTCGCGGCCCATCCATAAACGCCGGTTCCGGAGCCTTGTCCACGTCCACCACGCATACTGTCCGACCCTCTACCTCCTCGAACCGAACCTTGATGAACGGTGCGAACTCGGCTCCGATCCGGTCGCGAACCAAATTCATCAGCGTTTGCTCAAACCGATCCTTGGAGTTCTGCATAATCCTCAAGTCCTGTGCTAGTCCGAGAATGTGGCCATCGTCCTCAACACCAATGACCAGAGTCCCGCCTGCAGTGTTCAGGAAAGCGGCAATGGTCTTTAATACTGAGAAGCGGAGATCTTTGTTTACCCGGTTCTGCACCACGTCCCATTGTAATGTGCTCTTGAACTCCAGCGTAGCACTCTCACCGAGCGAAACCAATTCATTAATAGGGCGGCGGTGAACGATCTCCGGCTCAGCAATCAACCCTTCCATAAATTCATTGATCTTCTGCGCAATTAGCTGTCTGCGTGCTTCGAGGAAATCAGGATAGCGCTCGACTTTCCACAGCGCAGGGTCCATCGGAACGAACTGCTTGACCAGAGCGCCAGGGTATCTCTCTTCGACCTGGGGTAAATATTCCTCCGGCGGCTTATCGGCGAGCCGCCAGTTTGTCTCAGCGGTGAGAAAAGCCCGGTTGGCGATCTCATTGACGATTTTGCGATGCAGGTGGCTCTCAGAATCATAGCCGTGGCTATAGAGGAGCGATTGAGGGAAGATATGGTGGTTATGGATGCGATAAGCCTGCCCATGAGTAGTCCCAAGAGGAGCACCGTTAAACCAATCCACCGCGCCGTGGGCCTTTGCAACTATGAAAGTCATTCTGAAGAGAGGGTGACCAATGCCGCGGCCCTCCAGGTCGCTTGCCTTTACTTCAATGCGACCCCTTTGGTCAATGATCTGATCACACAATGCACCCCAGGGATCGGCTTCGCGGACAACCAGAGACACGTCGTGTTCTAGGCGCTGATCGGTCTGTGCGGTGTAACGGGCCCACATGTGCGCCGCATAGAGCCAATGGATAGCTCGTTTAAGAGCTTGTTCACTTGGGAATCTTCCATCGTTCAAAGAAAGATAGACAACCAGGGGAATCAACACGTTAGTCGTATTGAGATCTTGCGTAGAGTGAATGAAGGCCTTTTGCGGCAGCACCGTGACCAGGTAGTCCAAGATTTGCTCAAGCTGTTTCCAGCCTTTTACCAGTTCGTCTTTTGGCCGGTCGTGGATGGTCTCGTAGAGTGCTCGCTTAACCACCACGCCTGTGAGGGCGCGGGTCATGAAAGTTAAATCGAAGTAAAAGTGTCGTTTAGTCAAATCATCTATCTTGGCTTTCATTACCCGACGCGCCTGTGGCCACTTCCCAGTCACATGGGTTAGAGCCAACTCGGCGTCGGTCAGTTTGGTTCCCTGGCTGTTCACCCGGTCAAAGATGTCAATGGCATCGCTGAGCGTAGCGTGGGATGGGACCATTTGCACGGGCAGATCTATTTCGCGAATCTGACGCAAGCGGTTAAGGTGGTCATTGTAGCGTTGGGCGAGTTTGAAAGCCTCCTCACTTGTCGCGGCCTGCTGCTGGGCGATTTTAAAGACGTTGATCTCAGGGTTGTTGAAGCAATCCACCACTGACCACCACAGTGGATTTCCTCTCATTCGGGAAGGTTGGTAGTACTGGAACTCGCCCGTGTCCAGGTTGAAATAGAGATCGCGGGGATCTGTCTGAATGTCCCGCTCTGTATAGTAGGGGGGAATCTCGCCGGTGATGAACATATACAGAGTAGTTAGACGTTGCTGACCATCCAAGGTAACTTGGAGTCTACCCAACTTCTCTGGCGCGGCTTCTAGATTCTTCAGTTCTGGAGGTTGGTCCGTTTTCCAAAATAATAGACTCCCTACTGGATAACCCTTAAACAAGGAAACCATCAACTGCTTGGCCTGCTCTTTCGTCCAGACATACTCGCGCTGAAATTCCGGCAGCACCACGTCGCGTTTGCGAATCCCATCAATCAACTCGCTGATCTTCATCGCAACCTCCTCTGGCTGCCTGCCACCCCTCAAAGCCTAGCAGGGCAAGGCCGATTTCCGCTTCTCAGCGGCTCAAACGACAGGACAGGCTTATGATGAAGTTAATCTTATTCTACTTCATCCCCCTTCTTCTGTCAAACCCTCGCTTGAGGCGCCGCTCGATCGCCCTCCTCAGGGTCTCGCGGTCGCTCCAGGGGATCTCCTCCGTGCCGAGGGCCAGGGACCTCTCGTGGCCCTTGCCGGCGGCGATGACTACGTCGCCCGCACGGGCCATCCCCACGGCGAATTCGATGGCCTCGGCCCGGTCGGGGACGCGCCAGTAGTCCCGGCCCTCCCGCCGCCCCGCCCGCTCGCAACCCTCGGCGATCTGGGC
>QMOC01000538.1 GCA_003648085.1 Chloroflexota bacterium | reverse complement strand
GTTCCTCCCTGGGACGCGGCGCGGGAGCGGCGGGTCGCGCTCGCGGGGCCGGGGAAAGGGCGGCACGCAGTTCGGCCAGTTCGTCCGCGTAACGGCGCGCAAGTATAGCCTCCAGGTCGGCGACGCGGGTCTCCTCACCGCTGGTGCGGAAGTAGTCGCGCAGACGGCGCAGGTAGGTCACGGGCAGTGGGCTCTCCGCGTCGGCGGTGCGGAGGAGGCGCACGGCGTAGGCGCTGGCGGTCACCCAGTCGTCGAGCGCCTGGTAGAAGGCGAGCATACCCAGCAGGTAGGCGCGGCTCTGCGGGCGCAACTCGTTCACGCGGCGGTAGGCGACCAGCGCGGCCTCCGTATCGCCCCGCGCCAGTTCGACCTCGCCCAGCAGTCCCCAGGCCATCGGGCTGTCGTCTCGTTCCTCGACAAGGGCACGGGCGATCTGGTGGGCGGCCTCCACGTCGCCCCGGGCCAGATGGACGCGGGCCAGGAGCGTGCGGGCGGTGAGGGAGGTCTTGTGCCGCAACCGCTCCTCCATCACCGGCAGGGCCTCGTCGGGCCGGCCCTGGGCCAGGAGGGCCTTCACGCGCAGGTCGAGGAGCGAGACGAGCGTGGGGTTCGCCGGGATGAGGGCGTCCAGGCAGGCGTGAAGTGGTTCGATGTGCTCCCAGCGCAGGAGGAAATTGAGCAGACGGCTGCGGTCGCGGCCTGAAAACTCGCGCACCTGGGCCGGCGTCAGGCCGAGTTCGGGCAGCGGATCAGTGGGCATCACCGCAGTTGTCCCAGTTGATCGTTCGTGATTATACTTCATCCCATCCCTGAAATCAAACTGAAATCAAGCCGCTTTCACCGATGGTGGAACAGGACGGACGCCTCGCTTCAACGGGGATCATCCGGCTGAAGCCGGGCCTCCAATAAGGTTCTACAGGCGCTCCAGATCTATCGTGGCCTCGTAATCCGGCACGACGTGGACACCGACGACGAGGGGCCAGTATTCCCCCTGCCAGTTGCGGCTCAGTCCGACGGC
Organism: Chloroflexota bacterium; assembly: GCA_003648085.1. GTDB lineage: Bacteria > Chloroflexota > Anaerolineae > B4-G1 > B4-G1 > B30-G15. Next base: position 1,548 of record QMOC01000538.1, on the reverse strand, counting down.
CAGGTAGAGGGCCTCGGCCCCCAGTCGCCCGAAAAGCGCGTCGTGGTCCAGCGTGAGAAGGCCGCCTTCTTCGCCCAGCCAGGCCCGGCCCAGCGCGCGCCACTTGAGGTCGGTCACGGAGACGCCGCGCCTGCTCGTGGCCCGGGGGTGGTTGGCGTCACCCGGCAGCACGAAACCCATGCGCGCCTCGTATTTGCCGGAGTAGGTGTCCAGTGAGAAGCGCGCCCACACCTGCTCCGGCTGCACGAGGCAGAGGGAGCGGGTGTGGTGGATGAGCACGTCTTCCGGGGCGCGGTCGAGATATTTGGTGAAGAAGCGCGCTCGCTTCTCCCCCTCCAGGCGGCGCAGCAGCCGGGGCCGGTGGCGGACGAAGTCGGTGAGCCAGTCCTCGACGTGGGGCGGGTCGGGGCGCGGCGCGAGCAAGTTCAGTTCGACCACGTCGCAGCACTGCACCAGGCGGCCGCCGGCGTCGGTCATATCGCCCGGCTGGATAGTGTCGAACTCGCGCACAGGGCGCACCCAGCGCAGGCCGGTGACGGGGTCGGGCTCGCGGGTGAAGCCGGCCGTGCAGATGCCGCTGAGCATTTTGGTCATCGCTAGAATGAGGACTTCCCGGGGAGATGCAGTGTTTTTCTGTCCTTCCGGCTCGTCTGCGGCAACGGGTAGGAGCGGATAAGCGGATACCACAGGCCGCGGCCCGCTTATCCGCTGCCCCTCCGCTGCGGCGGTAGAACTCCTGACGGGCCTGCCCCACTTTTCGCGCTGGAATGCTTTGACCTTTTTTGGAGGAAGCAAGCGGTGATACTCCAGACGTGGACGGCCGAAGTTGATGAGCAACGCTACCTGGCATTGCGGCAACGCGGCAAAGTAGCCAATGATACGCGCCACATCGTCGTCGGTCATCAGATGCGAGCGGGCTTTGAGTTCGACAATGACAATCTGTTCGACCACCAGGTCGGGACTGTTGCCCCCAACGATCGTCCCATCATCCAAAGTGACAGGAATAAAAGGCTCGTCTTCGAAGTTTAGCCCTGCGTCCCCACACTTGACCACCATCGCATTATGGTAGACCCGCTCTCGGTGGCCGGGTCCAAGTTCGTTGTGGATCTCCATGGCCAGGCCGATGATTTTGTAGGTGTACTGAAGCCAAGGGGCGTCAGGGATTACATATTTAGATTCTCCGCGCATTTATTGTCCCCTGTGTTGGGTGATACGGCAACGGATAGGAACGGATAAACGGATACCCCGCGTCCACCCATCCGCTTATCCGCTGTCCATCCGTTGCTGCAACGGATAGGAACGGATAAACGGATACCCCACGTCCACCCCATCCGCTGCCGCCCAAGACCGGATAAACGGACACCTCGCGTCCACCCATCCGCTTATCCGCTATCCATCCGTTGCCGCAACGGATAGGAACGGACAAACGGATGCCCCGCGTCCACCCCATCCGCTGCCGCCCAAGACCGGATAAACGGACACCTCGTGTCCACCCATCCGCTTATCCGCTGTCCATCCGTTGCCGCAACGGATAGGAACGGATAAACG
>QMOC01000537.1 GCA_003648085.1 Chloroflexota bacterium | reverse complement strand
TTCGTGCCTTTCGCTTCCTTTCGCCTCATTCGTGATCCAAACGTCCCTCCACCACTGCCACCGCCTCCTCCCCCAACCCATACAACTCATACTCCGGTGCGTCGGTCTGAACCGCGAAACTCGCGAAAGAGCGCGAAAGCCGGACCACGAAACTCGCGAAAGAGCGCGAAAGCCGCGAAATCCTTTTCGTGCCTTTCGCTTCCTTTCGCGTCATTCGTGATCCAAACGTCCCGCCCGCTGTGTATCTACTCACGATTATACCCCTTTCCACCCCACCTGCCAAGCGATGGAACAATCTCCATTCTGTGGTAAAATAGTACCCACGATGGAGGCTGAGAAGATCACCGTAGTTGGCGGGGGGCTGGCCGGGAGCGAGGCCGCCTGGCAGGCCGCCCAGCGCGGCGTGGAGGTGCTCCTGTACGAGATGCGCCCGCACAAGATGACCCCCGCCCACGTCAGCGACCGGCTGGCCGAACTGGTCTGCTCCAACAGCCTGGGCTCGGACCTGCCCGACCGGGCGGCGGGGCTCCTGAAGGCCGAACTGCGAATCCTGCGCTCGCTCGTGCTGGCCTGTGCCGATAAGACGCGCGTGCCGGCCGGTGGCGCGCTGGCGGTGGATCGAGAGTTGTTCGCCGCCGAGGTCACCCGCCGCATCGAGGCCCACCCGCGCATCCGCGTCGTGCGCGAGGAGGTGACTGCCATACCCGAGGGGCCAGCCGTCATCGCCACCGGTCCCCTCACCTCCAATGCGCTCGCCCAGGCCATTGTCGCGCTGACGGGCCAAGAGCACCTGTACTTCTACGACGCGCTGGCCCCTATCGTGGCCGCCGATTCGATTGATATGTCGGTCGCGTTTCGGGCCTCCCGCTATGGACGGGGTGATGCCGACTACATCAACTGCCCGATGACGGAGGAGGAGTACGACCGCTTCGTCGAGGCGTTGGTGACGGCGGAGCGCATCCCGTTGCGCGACTTCGAGCGAGAGGACGCCCGCTTCTTCGAGGGCTGCCTGCCGGTCGAGGTGCTGGCGGCGCGGGGGCGGGACGCGCTGGCCTACGGGCCGCTCCGCCCCGTCGGCCTGACCGATCCGCGCACGGGGAAGCGGCCCTACGCGGTGGTGCAGTTGCGGCAGGACAACCTGGCCGGGACGCTCTACAACATGGTCGGTTTCCAGACCAATCTGCGCTACGGCGAGCAGGAGCGGGTGTTCCGCCTCATCCCGGGGCTGGAGCGGGCGGAGTTCGTGCGCTACGGACAGATGCACCGCAACACGTTCATCAACGCGCCGCTCCTGCTGGAGCCAACGATGGAGTTCCGTGGCCGGCCGGGCCTCTTCTTCGCCGGGCAGATCACCGGCGTGGAGGGGTACGTTGGCAGCGTCGGCAGCGGGTGGGTGGCAGGGGTCAACGTGGCCCGCTTCGTGCTGGGGGAGGAGCCACTGGTGCTGCCGCGCACGACGATGCTGGGGGCGCTATGCCACTACGTGAGCCACGCCGACCCGGCGACGTTCCAGCCGATGAAGGCTACCTTCGGCCTTCTCCCGCCGCTGGAGCCGCCGGTGCGCAACAAGCGGAAGCGGTATCGGGCCTACGCGGAGCGAGCAATCTCAAATCTCAAATCCCAAATCCCAAAGCCCAAATCCGAAGGTCCGGACTCAGGCAGGGGAGGGGGGCAGTGATGCGGCATCGGGTTGTGCGGGCAATAGCGAGATCGGGTGTTCCTGTCATCTTGCTTCTTGCCGTCTTGCTTGCTGCGTGCAGTGAGCCTGCGCCGCCGGTCTTCGACGGCAAGGCGGCCTACGCCCACGTCGTGGCACAATGCGACCTGGGCTTTCGCCCCACCGGGTCGGAGGCGGGCTGGGCCACCGGTGACTACATCATCGCCCGGTTGGAAGAACAGGGCTGGACGGTCGAGACGCAAGAGTTCACCTATCGTGATACGCCCGTGCGCAACATCATCGGTCGGGCGGGTGAGGGGCCGGTGGTCATCCTCGGCGCCCACTACGACACCCGTCGCAGCGCTGACGAGGAGGACCCCAGCGTCCCCGTGATGGGTGCCAACGACGGGGCCTCCGGCGTGGCGGTGCTCCTGGAACTGGCCCGCACGCTGGACCGAGACCGGCTCCGTCACCAAGTCTGGCTGGCCTTCTTCGACGCGGAGGACAACGGCCATCTCGATGGCTGGGAGTGGTGCGTCGGTTCCAGTTACATGGCGGCCCATCTGGAGGTCACGCCCGAGGCGGTCGTCGTCGTGGACATGATCGGCGACGCCGACCAGCAAATCTACCTGGAACGCAACTCCGACCCGGCGCTGCAGACGCACTTGTGGGAGATCGGAGCGACGCTGGGCTACACCGACACCTTCATCTCCGAGTACCGCTGGGCGATGTACGACGATCACGTCCCCTTCGCCCGGCGCGGCATCCCGGCCGTGGACATCATTGACTTCGATTACCCCTACTGGCACACCACCCAGGACACGCCTGACAAGGTGAGTGCGGAGAGCCTGGAGCGGGTGGGGCGCGTGCTGGAGGTATGGCTGGAGCAATCTCCAATCCCCAATCCCT
>QMOC01000536.1 GCA_003648085.1 Chloroflexota bacterium | reverse complement strand
GAGCCGATGTGGATGGGGCTATCGGCCACCAGTTCCAGTTCGATGTACCCGCTGTGATGCCCTTCGGTCAGGAATCTATCGTGAGTAACCCCTTCCGGGTCTGGCGTCGCCCGTTTGCCCTTCGGTGGCAAAGGAACGAAGTCGTACCATTCGGCGTTCTTCCATTCGCTCATCTCGCTCATCATCCGGCCTCCTCCAGTGGCTCCGCCTTCAACCCCTTGAAGCGGATGTAACGCACGATCCCATCCTGGCTGTACTCCACGGCCGGCGCGACTGGCCGGGCCATCCGTCCGGGGTCGGGGAGCGGGTAGTCCAGCGGGTGGGGGACGCGCACCTCGATCCAGGCCCGTTCCTTCGGCTGCCATACGCCCATCAGGTAGACGGTCAGCGGATCGCTCACTTCGAAGGTCTCTTCCTGCCAGTCCGATCCCAGATCCAGGGCGGCCTCGCTCAGCACCAGGACAATATAGCCGTCGGCTCCATCGTCGTGGCGCTGCCAGCGCACTTCAGCCTCCGGGCCGAAGGCGCGGCCCTCCGGGGTCAGTGTCGGTTCGCCTGCCTTCAGCAGCGCAAGGCCCACCGCGTCAATCGCCTGGGTGTAGAGATAGGTCGGCGCACCGCAAACCGTCGTCACCAGACGGCGCAGGTCATCACCGGTCACGTTGGGATGGGTGTAGCCATAGCCTGTGCTCATGTCTCCCCCTCCCGCCGCGCCAGCGCGAAGGTCTTCCAGGCCCCCGCTGCCCGGGCCAGCGCCCCGCGCACAGCCTGGTCTCCTTCCAGCCTGAAGGCCACCCGCCCTAGCGTACCGTCGTCGCTCAATTGGGGGGAGAGGTCGGCCAGGGAGATGGGGGCCTCGTCGGTGAGGCCGTAACTCTCCTCGCCACACCACTCAGGGTGAAAGGCGCTCACCGGGTAGATGCGCGTGGCGTAGTCGCGCCCGTCGGCCTGCGGGTCGAAGCGGCCCGGGTAGGCCATCTCTAACTTGTCCAGCGTCACCGCCATCCGCCCCAGGCCGCGCGTCTTGCCGAAGCCGATGGGACAAAGCCCTGTCCCCAGGTCGCGCAGGGCCACCGCCAGCAATCCCATCTGCCACAATTCGAAGTTCTCCAGCGTCAGTGTGGCCTGGAAAGCCCCCCGCGTGACCACCTCCAGTGTGAACGGCCCCTGGGCCACACTCCCCAGGATGCGGTCAATGGCCACGCCGTCGCGCTGCTCGGTGGCGTTGGTCTCGGCCAGCGCGCCATCGGGGGGATAGGCGTCGGTGACGGAGAGACGTCCTCCCAACACAGTGTTACCGAAGATGCGACAGGCCAGGCAGGATCTGCGATACCGTTTCGCTGTATCGTTCTCCTTCTCCAATCGCTTGCCGCAGAAACTGGTTTCGTCGAAGATGTTGCAGCATCCGTCTCGTCCCTCGCCCAGCACGGTGCGCAGCACCCGCTCGGTGTAACTGCGCAGCGTCCCCTTGAGACTGCTGCCGGGGATGAAAACGGTCGGTTTCTCGAAACCGGGGCGGTGGGTGCGCACGAAGTTCATGTCCACCAGCGTGGGGTCGGCTCCCGCCTCGCGCCCCGACTTGACCAGCACCGGCCCGGTCGGCGTCAGTGTGAAGGTCAGCGTCATCTGGTTCAGGCTCTCTCGAAACATTATGCACCTCCCCCGGCGAGCACGCCCTTCAATCCCTTGACGTAGTCCTCCAGCGGCTTCGGCGGTGTGCCCACCTTGCCTTCGGTGAGATAGTCAAGCAGGTTGCTCTTGTCCACCCACCCGATCTCTTCCCAGTCGGATAACTTTCCCCAGCCCAGGCCCCGGCTGCGGGCTCCACCGAGCGGAACGTGCCCCTGCTGCATCTCGCGCAACCCAAGCAAGAGCAGCCCCAACTCTACTTCGTCGGCGTTCTCGACGACGATCTCGCAGCGGAACTGCGTCCCGGCGGGAACGGCCTCGAAACTGTAGAGCACCTGCCCGGCGGCGGTGCGCGTATCGCGATCAATCCCTACGCCGGTGCGCACTTCTACGTGCCCGGCCCAACTTTCCTCCAGCAACGGCAGGTCTTTGATGCGCACTTTGGAGGCCAGCCAGGGGGAGCCAAAGAGCCGGCAGACGGTGCAGGTCTCCGCTGCCAGTTCGCGGGCGAACTTCCGCTCATTAATGCGCCCGTTGTCTGTTGCATCCGCAAGCATCTTGTCTTTGCGCTTAGCGGTGACACAGGCCCCGGCCTTGTGGTCTAGCGGGTCAGTGCAGGCCCATAGAACCGGAAAGCGGTTGATCGTGCGCGCCAGCCGTTCGACGGTCGCCCGCAGCGCCCCTTTGAACGAGGAACCGGGGATGAAGGGGCGGCCCAGCGCGTCGCACACGATGGGGATGTCGGCGCCCACCACCGAGTCGCCCGCGCCGGAGCCGACGCGCAGCCCGGTCTCCAGCGTCAGGGTCGCTCTTAGCATCAGCCGGTTGTGAAACGTGGCAAAATCCTGATACATCATCGTCCCTCCTTCTTGGGCCGCTTGTAGGTGAAGTAGCGGCGCAGGTGGCCCACGTACTGGCGCACCAGGAGCATCCAGACG
>QMOC01000535.1 GCA_003648085.1 Chloroflexota bacterium | reverse complement strand
ATAGCCACTTGATACCAGTGGTCGGCCGGCTCCGCCGCCGTGGGGCCGTACTTCCAGTACTCGGTCGCAGTGGACACCCCCTCCGGCAGCCACAGAGTGACCTCCACCGTATCGCCGGCCCCCAACCCCGTGATGGTGAAACTGAAGAAGCCGTAGAGAAAGCGCAACGGCGGGTTATCGCCGGGCGAAGGGTTCCCCACCGCCTCCACCCCAACCAGGCTCGTGCCGACCGGTGACGCCAGCGTCACGTACCGCCCGTCCACCGCGTTGGGCAGTGAGGCCACATTCGTCTGCTGACTGTCGGGAACACCGTCCCGGTTGCCGTCCCCACCGTTGGGGGCACCGTCCTCGATCGCGTTACTGATTCCGTCCCCATCGCTATCAAAGGCGGCCTCGACGGTGATGGCGTAGGTGGTGCTGACCGCGCCGCACCCGTTCGTCGCCGTCACCGTCACCACCTGCGGACCGAGCACGCCCCAGGTGAAGACCGCCGTGTCGCTCAGCCCATCGTTGTGGACGATGCCCGTCTGCCCCGTCGCCTCCCAGGCGTAGGCGACCGGCAGAGTGACCGTGGGCGGTGAGACGGTAGCAGTGAAGGCGGCGGCTATCCCCTCGGTCGTCGTCGGCGGACCGGTGATGCTCACATCCCCCGGTGGGATACAGATGTAAGTCGCGGTGGTCTCGGTATAGACCCCTGTCGCGCCCTCCGCCGTGACGGCCCGCACCACGTTGGTCAGCACCCCGACGTAACCCACCTCCACGGTGACAACCACCGTCCGCGTCCAGACAGAACCGGGGGACAGGTCACCCGTCGTCCAGGTCAACACACCGCCGGGGGTGACGTGCAGGGGCAAGATGTCGGTCACGGTGGCGGTGAAGGTTATAGCGCCGGTGTTGGTGAGGCGGATGGTGTAGGTCAGATGTGCCCCGGCCGGCGCCGGATCGGGAGCCGCATCTTTGGTCACGGCCAGGCGGGGGAAGATCTCGTCGGCGCCGATGTCGTAGCCGGCGGCGACCGGGCGAGGCTCGCCGTCTATGTCGTCGTTCACCCCGGCGTCCACCCCGGCGTCCAGCGCCGCCGACCCAGGACCGAGGTGGTAGTCACCGTGGTCGGGGTCCACGAAGGCCGGGTCGCCCCAGAGGTTGATCGTGCCGGTGAGGATGACGCCGTTGCCTCCCCAGTCGGCGGTGTTGGCCCAAGTGCCGTTGCCCCACAGCGTGGCCTCCAGCGTGGCCGTGTTGCCGCGGGTGACGGTGATGCCCACCGTATGGCCGACCAGCACCGTGTCGCTCAGCACCACCGTACTGGAGTAGGTGTGCGTGCCCCGGTACTCGGTCACGTAGATCCCGCTTCCGTCGCCGCCTGTGTTGCGGGCGATGGTGTTGTGGCGCAGAACGGGGGTACATCCCTTGACGTACAGACCGGCCCCAAAGTCGTTGGTCTGGTTATCGGCGATCAGATTGTTGTCCAGCACCGGGTAACTGATGTGCAGGTACACCCCACCGCCGCTCGTATCGGCCTGATTGCCGATGATGGTGTTGCCGCGTAGATCGGACCAACTGTTCACCGTGCTTAGATATACGCCTCCGCCATCGCAGCCGGCGTGGTTGCCGGAGATGAGGTTGCCGATCAGGTCGGGGTAGTTTTCGGACAGGAGCACCCCCCCGCCATTGCAATCGGATGTGTTGTTGGCGATGACGTTGTTCTCCAACGTGCCGAACTTGCCCACCCAAACCCCACCTCCCCGGTTGGCCGTATTGCTGATAATCGTATTGTTGCTCACATTTAAAGAGGTGTCATGCCACATATAGATTCCACCACCACCCAGGCTGGCGGTGTTGTTGGAAATCACGTTACCCTGCACCACGCCGTAACTGCTGGTGTACATATACAACCCCCCGCCGTCCCCGGCGCTGACGTTCCCGCTGAAGATATTGTTACGCAGGATCGGCTGGTTGCTGTCCTTCATATATAGCCCGCCGCCACTAGATGAAGCCGAGTTGCCCACCACGGTGTTACCTTCCAGCAAGGAGAGGTGGTCGTTGTATATGTGCAGCCCGCCACCCCAAACGCCGGTGTTGCCGGAGATGAAGTTGTCCTTCACCGTGGCGGTGCAAGAGGAGAGGCTTATACCTCCGGCGGCATTGCCGGAGATCGTGTTACCGCTGATGATCGGGCTGCACCCATAGGCCCTTATCCCACACCTTCCGTTGCCGGAGACGATGTTGCCGGTCACTGTGGAGCCGCTCTCCAACCCGATGCCGTTGCAGTAGTTGCCGGAGACGGTGTTGCCGCTCAGGGTGGAGGACCCGTAACGCACGTATATCGCGCTTGTGTACTTGCCGGCTTTGTTGCCGGTGACGGTGTTGGCGCTCACCGTAGCGTCATCGGTGCTGTGGAGCAGCAGGCCGGCGCCATCGCGGGAGACGACGTTGCTGTAGATGGCATTGCCGCTCAGCACGGCACCGTCGCTCTCGTTCAGATAGACCCCCCCGCCATAGTCGGCGGTGTTGCTGTAGACCTGGTTGCCGCTGATGGTCGCCGGGGAATTCCCTATGTAGACCCCGCCT
>QMOC01000534.1 GCA_003648085.1 Chloroflexota bacterium | reverse complement strand
GGAGGCGGACGTCGCGTTTGTCTCCCTGGTTGAGGAGGACGGGCGTCGCCTGCGGCCGGCGGCGGTGCACGGGATGGACAGCGTATCTCTGGCCGATGTGCGCTGGCCGATGGAGGACGAACTGGTGACAACGATGCTCGAAACAGGCCGGCCCTACGTCTTTGCGCCGTCCTTCTCTCCCCCGGAGCAGTATCGCCTTTTCCTGACCACGCTACAGCACGAGGGCATCGTCTGCGGAGCCTCGGTGCCCCTGCTCCTGAACGGCCGGCCCATCGGCTTCCTGGACGTCGGCCACCGTGAGCCCCGCGACTACAGCGCGGAAGACCTGACGTTCCTCAGCGCGTTGGGCCAGGAGGCGGCTATCGCCGTGCGCAACGCCCGCCTCTACCAGGCCGAAAAGCGGCAGGTGGAGCAGTTGCAGGCGCTGGAGCGGCTTCAGGCCGGTTTCGTCTCCTCCGTCTCCCACGAACTGCGCACCCCCTTGACCATTCTGATGACCTCGCTGGCGTTGCTGCGAGAGCAGGGAGAGGCTTGCTCCACCGAGATGCGTCGGGAGTTGCTGGAGACTATCGAGCACCATGCCAAACGACTGGAGGGACTGGTCGCCGACCTTCTGGAAGTCACCCGGCTGGAGGCGGGGCAAGTGACCCTCAGCCGGCAACCCACCGACCTGCGTGCCCTCGTGAAACGTACGGTGCAGGCCTTCGTTCCTCTGACGGAGGAGTGGCAGCAAAGGGTCACCCTGCATCTGCCACCGCGTCTCAGCCCGGTCTCTGTGGACCGGCGGCGTATCGAGCAAGTGCTCAATAACCTGCTCTCCAACGCCCACAAGTTCACTCCCAGGGGCGGTCACATCCAGGTAAGCGTGCGGGAGCGGGAAGAAGCCGTAGAAGTAAGTGTGCAGGACGATGGGCCTGGCATTCCGCCGCAAGAGCAGGAGCACATCTTTGACAGGTTCTACACCCTGAGCACCGGGCGAAGTCCGGCCGGCGTGGGCCTGGGGCTGTACATCGCCCGTCAGTTGGTGAGCCTCCACGGAGGAAGCATCGGCGTGGAGAGCCAGCCCGGCGCGGGCAGCCGGTTCTATTTCACCATCCCCAAATGAAAGTCCTGGTCGTAGACGACGAACCCGATATGCTCAAAGTCATCACCTGGAGCCTGAATTTCCAGGAACCCGACTGGGAGGTGTTGACCGCCTCCGAAGGGGAGCAGGCGCTGGAACTGGTGGCCCAGGAGAACCCGGACATCGTCCTGCTCGACGTGGCAATGCCGGAGATGGATGGCTTTGAGGTTCTGCAGGAGATACGCCGCTTCTCCGACGTGCCGGTGATCATGGTCACCGTCAGGGAAGGCGAGTTGGACAAGGTGCGCGGGCTGGAACTGGGGGCGGATGATTACGTCACCAAGCCCTTCGGGCACCTGGAACTGCTGGCCCGCATCCGGGCGGTGCTGCGCCGGACGCAGAGTTGGCCCCTGGCCCACGAGGAGCCCTTCGTCTGTGATGACCTGCGGGTGGATTTCGTCACGCGGGAGGTGACGGTGGCCGGAAGGCCGGTAGCGCTGACTAATACCGAGTACAGGCTGCTCTACCACCTGGTGCGCAACGCCGGCCGCGTCCTCACCCACGAAACGCTCCTGACGCGCGTCTGGGGGCGGGAATACGTGGACGAGATTGACTACCTGCGCGTCTACATCGGTCGCCTGCGGAGCAAACTGGAGCCGGACCCAAGCCGGCCCCGGTATATCTTCACCGAGCGCGGGGTGGGATACCGCTTCCGCAGGCCGTGATTTTCATGCGTTTTTTATCCTCTTCTCCCCTCTTTTTAATCCCCACGTGCTAAAATAAAATGGCTGCCCATCCGCTCCCACGGATTGCCAAATCTGCTGGGCTTGGTGAGCGAAGCCACTAAAATTGGCCTGGCCGGCCGCCGGGCCGGTACACAGGAGGCTATGTGTCTACCCGTGATCCTAAACTCTCGCTGGGCGGGGTGGTACTGATCCTGCTGGTTATCACCGCTCTGTGGGGGCTGCTCACCTACGGGCTGGAATATCTGGCCCCTCCCCCCACCGGGGAATCAGCAGAAACGACCGGGACATGGAGCGCGCCGGTCGTTTTAGCCATTGGGCTGCTTGCTGGCTACGTCAGCGGCAGATACCTGATGCAGGGCCGCGAACCGCCGGGGGGTATCTGGACCACCCTGGCGGCCGGGGTCGGAGGAGCCTGGCTGGGAGGGATCCTGCCCTGCCCTGGGTGTTGGAGATGGCAGGACATCAACGTCGCTGGCTCGATCGTCCTGGCCTTCGGGCTGGCTATGGGGGTCGGGCGCATCGGCGCTTATTGGTCTGACAAGAGGAGGTGAGCGATGAACCAGGTGGCAGTGGTCACCGATTCCGCCGCCGCCCTTCCGATGGAGTTGGTGAAGGAATACCACATCCACGTGGTGCCCCTTCTGCTCCTGTGGGACGATCAGACCTATCGGGACGGCGTGGACATCACGCCCGGCGAGGTATATCGTCGCCTGAGAGAGGTCAGGAGCCTGCCCACGACTTCGGCTCCGTCTGTGGGTGACT
>QMOC01000533.1 GCA_003648085.1 Chloroflexota bacterium | reverse complement strand
TTGTAACACTCTTGTTCGTCCAACAAGTCGGTGAGCGGAAATCTCATCATAGTGCTTTACTCCTGTGATGTGTTGCTGTAATGATACCACACTCCGCTTCACCTAAAAACCAACATGAGCGATGGGGTCAACCGTCTTGCGCTTGCCGGCATTTTCTCTTCCACCTTTGGCCTATTCCTGCTGGAGCAGATAGGTGACCATACTCGCATCGCAGGCCATTCGCTGGGCGTGGCCACGCTTCACAGGATTGGGTATGGGGGTCGTGGTGGCGACTTCAGTCGCTCTGACCTCGCTTTGAACGACTGAAGTCGTTACTACGAGTAAAATCGCCGGTGCCCGGTTTCGCAGACAAATCATCTTAGTGAGGTTAATGATATGACCATTCAGATCGGCCTTGCGCTGAGTGGCGGCGGGGCCAAGGGGATCGCCCATATCGGCGTGCTCAAGGTGCTGGAGGAGACTCACGTCCCCGTGCATATGTTGGCCGGCACCAGCATGGGCGGGGTCGTGGCCGCCGTCTATGCCACCGGTTGCCCGGCGGTCGAGATAGAGCGCCTGGCCCGCTCTCTGCGCCTGCTCGACATCGTCCAGCGCGATCGCACCGGCCTGGGATTGCTGGGCCGGGACAAGATAGCCCAACGCCTGCGGAAGGCCCTAGGGGGTGATCCGACCTTCGATCAACTGAAACTGCCCCTGGCCCTCGTCGCGGTGGATCTGGAAACGGGCGAGGAGGTGGTTATCCACGAGGGTTCTGTCGTCGAGGGGGTGCTGGCGACGACGGCCCTGCCCCCCGTCTTTCCACCGCTGCGCTGGCAGAACCGCTTGCTGATAGACGGCGGCGTGCTCAACCCCGTCCCCTTCGACGTCGTGCGGCGGATGGGGGCCGACCGCGTCATTGCCGTCCACACCCTGCACGACTTATCCGATGTGCTGGAGACGGAACCCGTGCCCGGCGGACGCGGGCCTGAGGCGATTATCCGTCTATTGCTGTATCGCTCTCGCTGGACGCCGCTGGTGAACATCAGCGAGCGCAGCCTAGGCATTATGAGCCGCAAACTGGTCGAGCAGCGTATGCAGGAGGCCCCACCCGACCTGATGATCGAAGTCCCGCTCAAGGGCGTGGGTCTCTTCGACCTGGATCAGGTGGACGCATGTCTGAAGGCCGGTGAGGAAGCCGCTCGCCAACATCTTCCTGAGTTGATCGAACTACGCGACAGGCCCCTGCCAAGCCGCTGGACCCGTTGGTGGCAGGTCTGGCGTCAAAAATTATCCGGTCGAACTATCGCGCATCACGTTTCACAGTAAGATGTACCGCAAAGTAGTTGTCCCACTGGACGGATCAGAACTGGCTGAGGGGGTGCTGCCTCATGTCGCAGAGTTGATTCGCGGCCGGGATAGCCGGGTCTACCTGCTCTCTGTCGCTCCAACGCTGAGGGGAGTGATGTCGCCGATCGCGGATCTTCACCCTGGCAATGAGGAGCGGCAACGTATCGAGCAGAAACTGGAGGAGTATCTGGGGGATGTGGCGCAGAGACTGGAGCCGGTCGCGGCCGAGGTGGGGGTCAATGTGCGCTTCGGCCGGCCGGCCGATGAGATCATTGCCTTCGCCGAGGGCGTAGACGCAGACTTGATCGCGATGACCACGCACGGACGCTCCGGCATCCGTCGCTGGATCTTCGGCAGTGTGGCCGATCGGGTGCTGCGTGGTGCCGCCTGTCCGGTGCTGTTGGTGCGGGCCGCCTCTGAGCCGCCTCGGACGACATATCAACGCATCCTGGTGCCGCTCGATGGCTCCGAACTGGCGGAACAGATATTGCCACACGTGAAAGCGCTGATCCAGCCCCGCCGCACCCGTCTCTTTCTCATCTCAGTCCTGACGACCGGGCTGGGAGACCGCACGGTGACACTTTTGACCAGTTACCCGCCGGGACTACAACTCTCCACGACGGCGCTTCACTATGCAGAGAGCGAACTGCAGCGCTACCTGCGCAGTGTGGCGGCGGTGTTGCGTGATCAAGGCGCAATCGTACACACCACTGTTCGGCAGGGCCCACCGGCTGACGAAATTCTGGCCCACGCTGCCGAAGTCGAGGCGGACCTGATAGGGATGACCACTCACGGGCTTTCTGGCCTGAGCCGCTGGGTGTATGGAAACGTGGCGGGCAAGGTGCTGCAAGGGGCGCACTGCCCTGTGCTCCTCATCCGCCCCATGTCTGAGTAGGTCGAGTTTGCTACTCACCCTACGGCGGTTGGGAAAACCGCCCTGCTTTGGAATTTACCGGGGCAGCGGATGAGAAACGGATAAGCGGATAACCTTCCGGCACTGCAATCTTTTCATCCCTTTACCCGCTGTCCATCCGCTGCGCCAGACAATGAGGCGGGTTACTACTCAGGCTGTGGTCGCCTGAGGAAGTGCTTACGCGATTCTAACGGAAATCAAGTGCAAAATGTGACCACTCAGCCACCCCGCCGAACTCGGAATCGGACGCAGATTCACGCAGATTTTCGCAGATAAGATCAAAAAATCAGCGTTTATCAGCGTTCATCTGCGTCCTAAAGAATATGTTTCAACG
>QMOC01000532.1 GCA_003648085.1 Chloroflexota bacterium | reverse complement strand
TCCGGGCTGCTGCTGATAAAGCCGCAGATCGGCGCAGCGATGACGGTCATATTCACCGGGACGTTAATCCTGCCGTTGACCGGATCATTGGTGTTGACGGCGAGAGTGGCGCTATAAATGCCGGCGCTCATGGTGGGGAAAGCGGTGAAGGTGATGCTGACCGGGAAGGCGCTGTCGGCGCCCACCGTGCCGGTGATCGGGTCTTCGGAGAGCCAGGGCAGATCAGCGAGCAGTTGGGCCAGTTGCAGGTTGCCGTAGGTCGAGGGGTCATCGTAGAACGCGGTCAGTGGCCAGCGGGCGGTAAAAGTGTCAGTGTCACTGTCGTATACATAGACCCGATAGCCGAAGATGTCACCTGCATCGGGGCTGGCCTGAAGCGAACTATTGTTCAGGTCAATGCGCATCTCATAGGAGCGATGACCGTCGGTGGAGCCGGATGCGGCCTCAACGTTGGGAGGGTCCTCCAGCACGGGGCAGGTATCAGGACCGGCGATCCACTCGCGCCAACTCGTGGTGTGGGTTCCAAAATCGCCGAACCAGAAGTTGCCCTCACCGGCCGGATACGTACTACAGGTTGTGTTAGTCCACGCATTGTCGTATAGAACGGGTGATGTACCCCCCTCGTCGTCGAAGTAGATGCCATTCTGGTCATAGTTACCGCTGGTAATCGTGGTGTCGTTCAGGTCCTCAAAGGCGACGTAGAGGTACTGACCGTCGTTCTTGATGTACATGTACACCGGCTGTGTGGCCGCTCCGGGATCGTGGATGTCCATGATAAGCGCGTCATCCCACTCACCGGGGGCGATGGAGCCGTCAATGGTAGGGAGCACTGTAGCGGGTTGGGCCTGAATGTCCGGCCCTACCCCGGTTGGCTCGCTGGGTGACGGCGATCCCCTGGCTCCGATCGCTGTTTCCCTTTGGATTACGGTCCGAGTCATCTCATAGAACTTGAAGAGCGACGCTGCGGCGCCGTCGTTGGTCAACGTGATGGTCCGTGTCTCCGAGGTGCCGCGCAGCACGACGGCTTCCATTGAGAGCGGGGTCACGCTGATGCAGGGCCGCAGCCAGCGCAGGGCAAAGTCCTGGGTGGTCGTCATCCCGGCGGTGACATTTACCACAATCGTATCGCTCAGGTGGTCCGCCTTGGAGACGGTTACGGTATAGGTGCCCTGTTCGAGCCAGTAGGTGTAGGTGCCGCTGATGTCCGTCGTCAGGGTGACTGTGGTGCCGCTCTCGATCAACACCTCGGCGCTCTCCAGCGGGGTGGGGTTCGTGTCGCAGTGGCCCAGGCCGTAGACGGTACCCTTCACCTTGCCCCAGGTGGCCGGGGCGTTGACGGTCATGGCCACCGGGACGTGGGCCACGTCGTAGGGCGTGTCGTGCTTGATCTTGAGTTGGGCGTAATAAATGCCCGGTTGATCCGCTTCGCCGGTATCGAAGGTGACATCAATGGGTTGGCTTGTCATCGGGGCCACGGTGCCGCTGATCGGCTCTTCACTCAGCCAGAACACGTCTCTCTTGCACATCGAGGTCGTCTCGCCGGACTCGAACCGGTAGACGATCTGTGTGTTCTGATCCACCGCCCACAGGTTGCCCTCGCAATCCATCTCCAGGCCCGCGCCGCCATAATCGCTAAAGCCTGTGATGCTGAACTGACCGAGGATGTTGTAGTTGTCGGCCACATCGAGCACGTAGACCGGGTTCGGGCTGGCATTGACCATCACGAACAGGTGCTCCGTATCCGGGTTATAGGCCAGGCCAGCGATGTTCAGACCCACGTTGACCTGGGCCAGTATCGTGCCATCTGGGGCGAAGCGGTAGATCATCTGGTCGTTCCAACCACCGACGAAGTAGGTGTCGGTGGAGGGGTCATAGGCCAGGCCCCGCTGGGAGACGCTCCAACTCGTGCAGATGAGGTTGCCCGTATGCGTCATGTACACCGGATCCAGTTCATGGATGCAGCCGGGTTCGCCTACGTCCAATTGCCAGAGCATGCCGGTGTTGAGATTATAGGCCATGTCGGCTGCCCAGTAGGTCGCCCATGAGATGTCAATGGTATCGCCGGTGTTGGTGCCATCAGTGAGGAAACGGTAGTCCAGGTCGGTACCGTTGCCCGCGGCGATGTCACCCAGCCACAGGTCTGTGGCGTCGGCGTTGTAGCCCAGGCCCCAGACATAGGCCAGGTTGGTCGGCCAGGTTTGGATGATGTCGCCGGCAGCATAGGGTGGGGCCGGTGGCGATTTCAGTGTATCCAGCCCTTTCGTCGTCAGGTAATGTTGCTTGGGAGGTTCGATTCCGTGGGACGGCTCCTCGAAGGGCCCCAGGGGGCTCGCGCCCTTGTCCAGTTCGAGCAACTCGAACTCGGCCATCTTTCCACCCTCATTCGTCAGTGTGAGGGGCAGGGTAGTGCTCATATTCATATCGAGGGTGACCTCCAGCCCGGCGGGGGTGTAGGTGAGCATGCCCGCCGGCAGGTGAAAGTCGTACTCCACAGTGTCATCCTGGACGACGATGATGACGTCTATGCCCGCCCCGTAGTTGGTCATTGTGGCGGTGAAGGTGCGCGGGCCGGCCGGCGAGAAGAG
>QMOC01000531.1 GCA_003648085.1 Chloroflexota bacterium | reverse complement strand
TCGGTATGACTGAAGATACCGTCCTTGTGAACGACCCGGCTTTCGATGACGCTCCAATTCGTGTCCCGGTGGACGAATTTTTCCTGGCCTGGTGTGAGTTTGAGTTCAAGTACGCTGTATTGATGAGATGAGCACCTTTGAACCTGCTTATCTGGCATTACTTCGCTCAGGCGAACTGAAGCAGCGCGTGCAGGACGCCTATGAGCGTCTCCACGCCTGCGACTTCTGTGGCCGGGAGTGCCGCGTGGACCGCTACGAGAAGCCGGGGACATGCCACACCGGAGTGCGGGCGCTGGTCTCCAGTTTCGGCCCCCACTTCGGGGAGGAGGATCCGCTGCGGGGCTATCGGGGCTCGGGAACCATCTTCTTCGCCTGGTGCAATCTCAATTGCCAGTTCTGCCAGAACTACGACATCAGCCAACTGGGGCACGGGCGGGAAGTCGAGCCGGAGGAACTGGCCGAGATGATGCTCTCGCTCCAGGCACAGGGATGCCATAACATCAACCTGGTCTCCCCCACCCACGTCGTGGCCCCTATCCTGGCTGCTGTCCTCATCGCCGCCGAGGCGGGGCTGCGGCTCCCCCTGGTCTGGAACACCGGCGGTTATGACTCTCTCGCCGCGTTGGCGTTGCTCGATGGCGTGGTAGACATTTATATGCCGGATATGAAATACGCCGATGCGGAGATTGCGCAGAAATACTCCAAAATCAAGGATTATCCGGCTGTCAATCAGGCCGCCGTCAGGGAGATGCACCGGCAGGTGGGTGATCTGGTGCTCGACGAGAACGGCATCGCACTGCGGGGACTGCTCGTGCGCCACTTGGTGCTGCCGGAGGGATTGGCCGGAACTGCTGAAATCGCCCGCTTTCTGGCGGGAGAGGTCTCGCGTGATACTTATATCAACATTATGGATCAGTACCGTCCCTGCTACAAGGCCGCTCAACTGCCGCCGCTCGACCGGCCCATCACGCGGGCGGAATGGGAGCGGGCTGTACGGGAGGCCCGCGAGGCCGGTCTACACCGCTTCGATAAACGGGAACCCCGTTTTTTCCGCATCCTGTGGGGAGTATAGACGATGGGAGAGAAACCGAAACCGGAGGCTCGTCTGCACGCCGTCGTTCATGGGTATGTACAAGGGGTCAATTTCCGTTACTATACTGTTCGCACTGCACAACGCCTCGGGCTGGCCGGCTGGGTCGCCAACCGCTGGGACGGCACGGTAGAGACCGTCGCCGAGGGCCGACGCGAGGCACTTGACGAATTCCTGGCCTTCTTGCACCGTGGTTCTCCCTCCGCAGTAGTGCAGCGGGTGGAGGTCAAGTGGGAAACCCCCACCGGCAAATTCGAACGCTTTAGAGTGCGATATTTATGAGAAGAAACCCTGAACGACTGGCCTGGGGCATCCTATTGCTTTCATTCTTCACCTGTATAAGCCTCACAGTTGGAGTGCCACTGGGCGTCCGTCACTACATCCTTTATGCCCGTGTGGGGCAGAACGTGACGCTTGAAGTGCAGCGAGGCCCACTGCGCGTCACCCTGGCTGGCCGGGGTGAACCGGTCGCCATCGCGGAGGAGCGGGACGACATTCCGGAGCGCACGATCGTGGCCACAGACTCCACTGCTGGCCGGCTCGTGATGCACGCAAATGGTTCCGTCATCGCCACGGTCCAGATCTACGACGACACGGAGATCGTGCTTTCGTCAGCACGCTCCCCGCGCTTCTCGGCCAGCCGCCTGCCCCACAGGATCACTCTGGAAGTGAGGGCCGGACGAGTGCGTATCGGCGTCTCTGATAGCGAGGATCGGCCTACGGTTGTCGAGGTAAACACACCCTATGGAACAGTCACGCTGGCGGAGGGGAGTTACGAGATTAGGGTGAATGGGACGGCGGTGGAGGTCACAGTACGCGATGGGCAGGCTGATGTGGTTAACGACGCTGAGCAGGTGAAGTCACTCGGCCCAGCCGAGCGGGTTACTATGGATAGTGAGCAGATCATCGGCCCGTTACCTGCCGCTCGCAATCTCATCATCAACGGCGACTTCCAGGCCCCATTGGAGAACGGGTGGAGCAGTTACAGCGAGCAGACGGCCCCTGAGCAACCCCCGGCGCGTGTCAGCATCATCACCGACGAAGGGCGGAAGGTGGTCAATTTCTACCGTGATGGCAGCAATCACGCTGAAGTTGGTATCCGGCAAGAGATCAACTACGACGTGCGCGATTTCACCGCGCTCGAATTACACCTGGCCGTGCGTATCATCCATCAGAATATCCTGGGCTTTGGGGGCTGCGGTTATCTCAGTTCCGAATGCCCGATCATCGTCCGCGTTGATTACAAAGATGTCTGGGGCACCGACCGGTATTGGCTCCACGGCTTCTATACAGGCGAACCGGCCTCCGATTGGCCGCTGGAGCCCTGGACCGAGCAGATACCCCTGGGAAACTGGCAGACTTACGACTCGGGCAATTTGATGGAAGAACTGGCCGAGGCGCCGCCAGCCTCCATCAAGCAACTGACTATTTATGCCTCCGGTCATAGTTTTAACGCTATGGTGACGGAGGTGGAGTTGTTGGCCCAGGAATGAGTTCC
>QMOC01000530.1 GCA_003648085.1 Chloroflexota bacterium | reverse complement strand
GCTTCCTGCCTCCTGCTCCTCCTGGTTGCCTGCTCTCCCCAGCCCCTCACCATCACCCGCGAGCCTGTCACCCTGCGATTGGTCGCTGCCGATTCCTGCGGGTCACTCGCCGAAGAACTAGCCGCTGCCTATGAGGAGGCCCATCCCTGGGTCACCGTCAGAATCGAGACCTGGAACTCGGCGCTGGCCGAACAGACCCTGCGAGCGGGCGGAGCGGACCTGGCGCTGCTCTCGTGGCCGGGGGAGACCGCCGACGACGAGGAGCCGCTGTGGTCATACCCCTTCGCTCGTGACGGCGTTGCCGTTATTGTCCACCCCGTTACACCACTCACGGAGACCGGGCTGGCGCAGTTGCGGGAGATTTTCCGTGGCCGGGTGCAAGAGTGGGGTGGGATGGTGCTCACCGTCGTCAGCCGCGAGGAGGGCTCCGGCACCCGCGCCGCGTTCGAGAGTGCAGTGTTGAACGGCTACGATGTCACACCCACCGCTGTGGTGATGCCCTCCGGTGAAGCCGTCATCGAGTACGTAGCACGCACTCCGGGCGCTATCGGCTACGTCTCGATGCTACAGTTGGACAACCGGGTACGGGCATTGTCGGTGGAGGGTGTGTTGCCGAGTCCGGCGACCGTTACCGATGGAAGTTACCCACTTTCGCGCCCGCTCTACCTGGCGGCGACCGCCGAGCCGACCGGCGAGGCTCGTGAGTTCGCCCAATGGGTGCTGGGGCCAGAAGGCCAAGCGATTGTGGAGCGGTAGGGGTAATGAAGATTTCCATTTTCCGCCAAAGCGGGGTATAATCGCAGCAACGTTCTCTTCTGGGGGTTGAAAATGACCGATGACCGACAGATGATCCAACAAGCCCGTGAGCACTGGGAACAGACCACACTCAAAGAGACCCTCGACCGACGCCCTGAGCGGTACGAGGAGTTCATCACTACCTCCGGCGAACCTGTCGAGCGGCTGTACACTCCGCTGGATATGGAGGGGGACTATCTGGAGAAACTGGGCTTCCCCGGCGAATACCCCTTCACCCGGGGCATCCATCCCACGATGTACCGGGGTCGCCTCTGGACGATGCGTATGTTCGCCGGATTCGGCACCGCCGAGGAGACCAACGCTCGCTTCAAGTACCTGCTGGAGCAGGGACAGACAGGTCTCTCCGTCGCCTTCGACCTGCCCACGCTGATGGGGTACGACACCGATGCGCCGGAGGCAGAGGGGGAGTTCGGCAAGTGCGGCGTCGCCGTCTCCTCCCTGCGCGATATGGAAGTTCTCTTCGAGGGCATCCCCCTGGGCAAAGTGACTACTTCGATGACCATCAACTCGCCGGCGGCCGTCATCTGGGCTATGTACATTGCCGCCGCCGAAAAGCAGGGTGTGCCGATGCACGAACTCGGCGGCACTATCCAAAACGACATCCTCAAGGAGTACATCGCGCAGAAAGAGTACATCTTCCCGCCGGAGCCTTCTATGCGGCTCGTCACCGACACGATTGAGTTCGGCAGCAAGTACCTGCCCAAGTGGAACACCATCTCCATCTCCGGCTACCACATCCGCGAGGCCGGCGCGACGGCGGCGCAGGAACTGGCTTTCACGCTGGCCGACGGGGTGGAGTACGTGCGCTGGGCATTGCGGCGCGGGTTGGACATTGACGCCTTCGCCCCGCGCCTCTCCTTCTTCTTCAACTGCCACAACGACTTCCTGGAGGAGATCGCCAAGTTCCGTGCTGCGCGGCGCATCTGGGCGCGGGAGATGCGCCACACCTTCGGAGCGCAGAATCCCCGCTCCTGGTGGCTGCGCTTCCACACCCAGACGGCGGGCTGCTCGCTGACCGCGCAGCAGCCGGAGATCAACGTCGTGCGGGTGGCGATCCAGGCGTTGGCGGCGGTGCTCGGCGGCACCCAATCCCTGCACACCAACAGCCTGGACGAGGCGCTGGCCCTCCCCAGCGAACACGCCGTCACCATCGCACTGCGCACCCAGCAGATCATCGCTCACGAGAGCGGCGTGACCAATACCGTGGACCCGCTAGGCGGGGCTTATGCCATCGAAGCGCTCACCGACCGTATGGAGCGGCGGGCCTATGAGTACTTCGAGCGCATCGAGGCGTTGGGCGGGGTCATCCCGGCCATCGAGGCCGGCTTCTTCCAGCAGGAGATCGCCGACGCGGCCTATCGCTACCAGCGGGAGATTGACGAACGGCGACGCATCGTCGTCGGGGTGAACGAGTATGCTGAGGAAGAACCCCTGCGAGTGCCGCTGCTGAAGATGGACCCACAGGGATACGAGCGGCAGTGCGCCCGGCTGGCGCAGGTGCGGGCGGAGCGGGACAATGCAGCCGTGGGCCAGGCCCTCGACCGGCTGCGTATCGCTGCCCAGGGCACAGAGAACACCATGCCCTACATCCTCGACGCCGTGCGCGTCTATGCCACGCTACAGGAGATTATGGACATCTTCCGCGAGGTCTTCGGTCTCTACCGTGAGCCGATGATCATGTAGTTTGCGATACGAGACCTAGAAGTGCCGACATTCAAAACGCGGGAAGAAGAGGGGTGAGTGACACTGAAGTCGTTACTATGAGCAAATTCGCCGGTG
>QMOC01000529.1 GCA_003648085.1 Chloroflexota bacterium | reverse complement strand
GACCTGGCTCCCACTCACCCGCTGACGGCCGAT
This sequence comes from Chloroflexota bacterium, assembly GCA_003648085.1. GTDB lineage: Bacteria > Chloroflexota > Anaerolineae > B4-G1 > B4-G1 > B30-G15. The sequence continues at coordinate 2,568 of QMOC01000529.1, read as the reverse complement.
CTGGCCCACGCCGCGCTCCTGTGCGGCTACGACATCGTCGGTGAACCCCGCTCCGGAGAGAGCGCCGAGGTCGCTGTCTGGTGGCGCGTGCTGAACAGGCCCGACCGGGGAGATTACGGCCCTATCGCCCGCCTCACCGACCCCTGGGGCTTCGTCTGGGGGGAGACCCAGCCCTTCCACTACCCCTCCGAGCAGTGGACGCCCGGCGAACTGGTCATAGATCACCTCTCGATCCCGGTCGCCCTTGGCGCGCCTCCTGGTGACTATTTAGTCCACTTCAGCCTCTACTCCCCCAGCGGTGGTTCCCTGCTACCCGTGCTCGACGATGCCGACCGCTACGCCGGCACCTACGTCGAACTGCCCCTACATCTGGCCCGCGCCGCCGTGCCGCCCGATATCGCCGACCTGGACATCCGCAGCCGACTGGACGCCCGCGCCGGCGGCCTGACTCTGCTGGGGGTCAACCTCGATACGACCAGCGCCCGGCCCGGCGAGCGGCTCTACCTGACCCTCTTCTGGCGGGCCGACGAAGCCCCCCTGCCCGATCACGACGTCCACCTCACCCTGGGCGACAGAAGGCTCTACGCGGGCGCTCCCGTCCACGGGACCCACCCCATCTCCGCCTGGGTCGCCGGTGAGGTCGTCACGGACCGCTACGCTCCCCGCTTGCCGCGTGACATGCCGCCGGGTGACTACCCCCTACGGCTCCGCCTGGGTGACCTGGCGCTCGACCTGGGAGTCGTCGCCGTGCAGGCCATAGAGCGCATCTTCGACATCCCTCCCATCTCCCATCCACTCACCACCACCCTGGGCGACCAAGTTGAACTCCTGGGCTATGACCTCTCGGCGGAGACCGCCGTGCCAGGGGACACGCTCACCCTCACCCTGTACTGGCGGGCGTTGACCGAGATGGACGAGGACTACACCGTTTTCGTTCACCTCGTGGCCCCCGACGGCTCGATGACCGGTCAGCGGGATAACTCACCGGTCGGCGGCAGTTATCCGACCAGCCTGTGGCTGGCCGGCGAAGTCGTCACCGACGCCTACGCCATCCCTGTCCGCGCCGGTGCTGCGCCCGGCAAGCACCGGCTGGAAGTTGGGATGTACGTCGCCGAGACCGGCGCACGCCTGTCCATTGCCGGCACCCCCGACGACGCCCTCCTCCTCCAGACGGTCACCATTACCGGCCCCTAGATAGCGTCAGTAGTTTTGCAGAACGCGCGCTTATCCGTTCAATTCGCTCCAGGCATCCGTTGACAGTGCACCTCACGCAAAAAGTGCCAAACCACTGATAGTTGACTTGCAGGGAGTTCTGCCCTATAATCTTTCCCACCACCGGTCCGACGAGGTGCTTCAACGGCAAGGCAGATCCACAATGTCGAAACCGTCATCGTCGGTAAGCGACAGCAGATTGAGTTGCTGATGGTGGCCCTCCTATGCCAGGGACACGTGCTCATCGAGGATGTGCCCGGCACCGGCAAGACGATACTGGCCCGGGCCACGGCTGCCAGCATGAGCATCAGTTTCAAACGGTTGCAGTGCACGCCCGACCTATTGCCCAACGATACCACCGGTGTAAGCGTGTTCAACCAGAAGACCGGCGAATTCTAGCGGCGGTGTGCAGCAGACATCAAAGTGTCAACCTATTTTCGCTTGTAATTGAACCATCCCCAGATTTTTGTGGATAAGATGAGATAAAATGAGGTACCTGAGCACCGAGCAGCGACGGGGGGTTGTGAGCACAGTCGTGGCCAGTTTCTTCCTGGGCTGGGCACCCATCCTGGGGAAACTAGCCTACACAGGCAATGTCACGCCGTTCACCTTAGTCGCCTTTCGCACACTGGTGGCGGCCATACTCCTCTGGTTGGTGTTCTTGCTCTTCTGGCGGCGCGAGATCCCCATCGCCTGGCGCGACCTGATAGGATGCATCGGCGTTGGCGCAGTCAATGGCTTTGGCTCACTGCTCTACTTTACCGGCCTCTCGCGCCTTGATGCTTCCCGCGCTTCCTTGCTCAACACGCTCTACCCACTGTGGGTAGTGCTGTTCCTCTTCGCGGCCGGGCAGCCACTGACGCGCCTCACACTGGCACGGCTGGCGCTCTCTATGCTGGGGATTTACCTCTTGACACGCACGGAGCCCGGGGAGCAGGACTGGCTGGGGGTGACGCTGATGATCGCTTCGGCGGCAACTTACGGCTGGCACCTGGTGTTGGGCCAATGGGTGCTGGCCGATGTCCCGGCGCGCACGGCGACGCTCTACATCCTGACGACTATGGCCGGCGTGGTCGGTATTGCGCGGGTACTGCAGGCACAACCGGTAGAAACCATCGCGATCACCGCTTGGATTGCCATTCTGGCGCTGGGCCTGACGACCGCACTCTCGCGGCTGGCAATGTTCAGTGGGCTACAACGGCTGGGAGGGATCGAGACAGCGCTGGTCAGCCTGCTGGAACTGCTGGTCAGCCTGGTACTGGCTTTCCTGCTTCTCGGCGAACGCTTAACACCTGTGCAGTGGGTTGGAGGTATGCTCCTGGTAGCCAGCCTGATGTTAATGGCCCGTGATCCGGG
>QMOC01000528.1 GCA_003648085.1 Chloroflexota bacterium | reverse complement strand
TTATGGGATAGGGTAGAAATCCACACCTGGGGCGCTGTGGCGTTGTGAGTGAGGGGCCAAAGGGAAGCCCTATGCCAGTCTCATTGGCCCAGCCAAAGTGTTTCGTAGACAACCCACTCAGTCTCGCCTGTGTCCCAATAGGGATAGATAGCAACTCCAGTCACAGCAGCAGGTCGCGCTTCTGCGTCATTGAGCCCCTCTATCAAGCCTCGTAACCCACTTCTCATGTTCTCGGCACCGGGCCAATGTGTCCATGTCCTCTCATCGGATGTCGGAATGCCGAAGAATAACTGCACACCGGTGCCATCCACTGCGCGGCTGATCTCAATCACTTGAAATCGCATCCACTGACGGTATAGCAAGGCTAGCGGCATGGCACTGTCATAGGTCATCACAGCAACTTGGTCTACACGGCTGGCTATCTCACGATAGTAACTCGCGCGCCAAGCCACCTGTCCGACAACCGGCCAGCGCACATCTGGGAGAATAGGCCATATCCGGCGCGTTGCTATTGAAAGGGTATGCTCCGGGCCAAGAGCGTCCCGAACCTCATCAAGTAATGCCAACACATCAGCATCGTCGCTGGGGATAGGCTCTGGGTCAAAATGAAGTCCGTCGAATCCTGCATCCTGGACGAGATCGACGCAGAACTTAACAATTTCCTTGCGCACAGCAATATCGCTCAGATCAACATGCCTAAGAGGCAACCCAACCCAGGCTTGCACGTTCAAGTCGGGATGTGCCGCCTTGAGTGTCTGTACGAATCCAGCCGCGTGTGCGTAGGTGGGATTGAATCGCCCATCGGATTCCAGGTAACTTGCATAAACAAACACAAGGCGTATCTGACGCTGATCCAGAGCGTGGGCCAGAGTGGTGATTTCCTCTACGTCGTGTAGTTCATTCACCCATTCGACACCCAACCACGCTGCATTAGTGCCTTGATTGAAATGCGCGCCAGGATAGTTTGTGGCAGGTCTGAAGATACACACTCGTCCCACAACCACAAGGATCATCAACGCAAGCCACAAGCGGAGCCCGAAAAAGGACAACCATCTGGAGCGACGCTTATGTTTGGCTAGGAACGACATTTCAAGGTAGAAGCATCATTGCTCTGCAGTGATAATCTGCCCAGTTAAGGCATCTATCTCGAATTCGCACACTCTCGGCCCAAGGACGCCTGAACCTGGTTGGGTGCATACCACGAGCCAGGTTTCCTCTAAACGGGTCAAGATCACATCACAATTTGGTAGCTCCAAGGTTGCGATGTATTTGTGGGCAATAGTCCCGACTTCTGCGACACTTAGGCCATCGTCCAAAACCAATGGCACAGTTGAGGGATAGTAGGCGGAGATGTCCTCAAAGCGAAGGTCCATCGTTTCTTCAATCGTATTCACGGAGGCAGCTCCAGATAACACTTGCCGTCGCAGGATACCTGATCGCACTTGAATGAAGCGCAGGTTGATAGTGCCATGCAGTCCAGGTAGCCCTTCGCACTTTCCTGAGAATGTGAAAGAGGCAAGATAGGAATTTGGCAGCACCTGTTGTACCTGGTATCGAGCGTTCGCGAGGACAGTACCCACGTCAACACCAGGAGTACCAGGCTGTGACACACTTGCCGGAAGTCCGGTCATTCGGATGGTCTCAAATCTCGGTACACAAGCGGGCACTAAGAGAGACACCAGTAGTGACCAGAACACACATTGAATCAGCGTCTTTATCTTCATCGCCCTGAACTCCATCGTAGATATTCGTCAAGAGTCTCATTGTCATATTCCCAATCCTGGACCATACCCTCAAGGCCGAGTTCCTCAAGATGCTCCAGAAATGAAGAAGTCCAACCCCAGTTGTAGGCGATCAGGATTAACCTTTGTTGATCCTCAATGCTCAAATCATTAAAACCTTGCAAGGTGCGTAATTGATCCGATACATATTGCAACATTCCCGCTACATACTCCACGGAGGTCTCATTACCCAACAAAGCCAATCTTCGCTCCAAGTCATTCTCACGGGCCGTGACGTAGCCCATCTCTTCCAATTCCCGTGCACGTCGAAGCTGCATCTGCCCGGGCCCTATTGACTGTTGGTCTCCCAGCAACACGCTTTGGAAAAACTCCGCCGTGTTGGCGATAAGGCCTGGCCGCATAGATGGCCAGAGTGTCAGAACCCTCCGCTCAAACGCTGCGCTCTCGTGGCGGAGCACGGCGCTAACCAAGTCTGGATCCACGGAGCGAACCGTTGCCTCTTTCTCAATAACGTCCGAAAGTTCTGTTACGAGGCCACCGCCGATTAGATCCCGTCTCGCTTGGTCTGCGCCGGGCACAATCAATGTCCCGACTTCATAGCCCACACGTCCCACAATATATAAACCTGCTGCTCCTGCTGCGTAGGCCCACCAAGGCAAATGTCCGGTTGGGTCTGTGTATCTCAGCGGATTGTTGCGCACATAGGCGTATCTGTTAAGGTCCTGCGGGTTGCCGGGGTTGGGCACCACCGTATCCGCGCTGATGAAGCGGCCCAGCGCCGGGTCGTACCACCGCGCACGGTAGTAGTATAGCCCTATCACCGCCTCCAGCCGCTGCCCCGTGTACCGATACGCCGTCGGC
>QMOC01000527.1 GCA_003648085.1 Chloroflexota bacterium | reverse complement strand
CGTAGACCTGCACCCGCGCTTCGACGCGGTGTTGCTCGCGGTCGAAGGCGGTGATGCGCAGCGTGTAGAGGCCGGGAGCCAGGTGGGTCGTATCCCACTCGGTCAGCAGCCCCTCGCGCACCTGCGCCAGATGCGGCCCGCTGATCCAGCCCCAGCCCTGGGGGTTGCCGCCGATGCCGTACTGTGCCTCGTAGTGATCGAAGTTGGGCAACTGGACGGTGCCGATGACCGACACGATGCCGTAGACGGTGCTGCCTGAGCGGGGCTCGGTGATGAAGACCTGGGGGCGCTCGGTGCTCTCGGTGCAGTATTCGAGCGGTGCCAGCGGCAGGCCCCCGAAGTACTCCGGGTGAGCCTGGGCCCACTCCCGTCCTCGCTCGTCGGTGATGACAACCATTAACTTCTCGACGACGTGGTCGGGGCAGAACTCGTTGGCCAGCAGACCGGTGAGGGCGTCAATCTTCACCATCTGGTACCAGTCGTGGCTTTCGTCCAGCGGCGGCTGATCCTCGGCGAAGACTTCCACTTTGCGCCGGGGGCAGTGCTCGGTGGGGCGGGCACCGGAGTCGGCGCAGATTTCATATTCGACGATGCCGGGCGGGCGCACAAAGTCGCGCACGGGCAGGCCGGCGTGGGCTGCCTCCATAAAGTTGTGCCAGATGGGGCCCGCGCCGGCCGCTCCGGGCAGGTTGATCATCGGGGAATTGTCGGAATTACCCACCCACACGCCGGCCACCAGGTCGGGGGTGTAGCCGATGGTCCAGGCGTCGCGGAAGTCGTCGGTGGTGCCGGTCTTGGCCGCCGCCGGGCGGCTGAGTTCCAAGACGCTGGGACAATGGAAGGCACGGCAGCGGGCCTGGGTATCGGCCAGGATGCTGGTGATGAGGTAGGCGTGCTGGGGGGAGATGACCTGTTCGCCGGCGGGCGCGGAGTTATCCACCAGGACGTTGCCCCGGCTGTCCTCGATGCGCAGGATGGGGCTGGGCTCCACGCGCTTTCCGCCGTTATCGAAGGCGGCGAAGGCCCCGGTCATTTCCAGCAGTTTGACCTCGCCACCGCCCAGCGTGAGCGCAAGGCCATAGGTCGGAGGCGCGTCGTAGGGGTATTCGGGGCAGTAAAGTTCGGGGTGGGCCAGCGATTTGACGCCCAGCCGCGTAGCCATCTCCAGCAGGCCGTCAACCCCAACGAACTGGAGCGCGGCGACGGCGGGAACGTTGTACGAGTTAGCCAGCGCGTCGCGCAAGAGCATCGGGCCGTGGTACTTCCCGTCATAATTGACCGGGACGTAAGGCGGGTTGGCCCCATCGGGGAATGCAGTGCGCAAGTCCCACATTAGTGTGGCCGGCGTCCAACCGCGCTCGAAGGCGGCGACGTAGGTGAGGGGCTTGATGGATGAGCCGGGCTGACGGCAGCGCAGCGCGACGTTGACCTGGCCGTCAATCTCTTTGTTACGGAAGTCGGCGGAGCCGACCATCGCCAGGATGTGACCGGTGGCCGGGTCCAATGCGACGAGCGCGCCGTTAGTAGCGCCCCGGTCGGCCAAAGCGGCCACGCCCTCACGCACGGCCTGCTCGGCCAGCGCCTGCAGGTGGGGATCGAGCGTAGTGTAGATGCGCAGGCCCGTGCCCCGGTATAGCGCCTCCGGGCCGTAGGCGGCCTCCAGCGTCTGCCGCACGTAGACGACGAAGTGAGGGGCGGTGGTGAGGTCGAGTTGGGGAGGCTTGAACTCGTAGTTGCGCATCTCGGCGGCCGCCAGTGCAGCCTCGGTGTGGTTGATGTAGCCGGCCTCGACCATCAGCGCCAACACGTCTTCCTGGCGGGCAAGGGCCAGGTCGAGCCCACCGCCGAAGGGGTCGTAGGTGGCCGGCAATTGAGGCAGGCCGGCAAGGAAGGAGGCCTGTGCCAGCGTCAGGTCAGCCGCGTCCACCCCAAAATATGTCTCAGCGGCGGCCTGGATGCCGTAGGCCAGGTTGCCGTAATAGAGTTCGTTGAGGTAAATCTCCAGGATGGTTTCCTTGGGGTAGGTGCGCGTCAGTTCGGCGGCCAGAACGGCCTCCTTGATCTTGCGCCAGAGGGTCTCCTGCACCCGTTCTTCGGGGGAGAGCAAGACATTGCGGGCCAATTGTTGAGGGATGGTGCTGGCGCCGGAGACGATGCGTCTCTCCGAGAGATTGTAGTAGACGGCGCGGATAACAGCGATGGGGTCGAAGCCAGGGTGGAGCCAAAAATCGCGATCTTCGGTAGCGATGGTCGCATTTATAAGGTCCTGGGAAATCTCGCTAAGGGGCACGTAGGTGCGCCGTCCACCGTGCGGGTCCGTGACCTCGTAGAGCAGATTGCCCTCGCGGTCGTAGATTTTGCTGCTGACGAAGACGGTCTGGCGCGCCTGCAACTCCTCGGGTGGAGGGAGTTGGCTGGCGATATAGACGTAACCGACGGCAGCGGTGGCGACGGTGAGGAAGAAGAGCAGCACGGCAACTACGACTAGAACGAAGAAAGAACTTATCAACATCCTTCCCCACCGGCGCGGCCTCTGGGTTGCTGCTCCTCCCGACGCGGGGGGAGCAACGGGCGGACGAGGTGGGACATAGCCAGGCCGCTGGGG
>QMOC01000526.1 GCA_003648085.1 Chloroflexota bacterium | reverse complement strand
TTCACGGCGGCGACTCTGTTGAGCCACAACACGGCGGTCTTCTTTCCCATCGCCACAAATCTCTTCGTGTTAGGGCTGCACCTGGTGAGGGTTTCAGGTCGCCCTGTTGCAGGTTTCAGGCCGGGCGGTAAACCTGAAACCTCGAACCTGAAACCTGAAACCCGGTTTCTGCGTAACTGGCTCATAGCCCAGGCAGGCGTGCTTCTCCTGTGGCTCCCCTGGCTCCCGGCCTTCGTCATCCAGAGCGTCGGCGTCTACCGCGAGTTCTGGCTGCCCGCTCCGACGTGGAGAACGATCATCGGTGCGGTGGGGGCTTTTCTAAGCGATTTTCTGCCGCTGCCGCCCGCCGGGGCCTGCGCGGTAGGGGTGCTATACGCAGGGTTGACGCTATTAGGGCTGGTCTACTTCCGCCGCCGGCCGGCGCACATCGCGTTCCTGCTCGTCATCTTTGTAACCCCTTTCGTGGGCGAGTGGCTGGTCAGCCTGCGTCGGCCCATCTTCTATGACCGCACGCTCATCTGGGCCTCGCTCCCGCTCTACCTGCTATTGGCCGCCGGTATGTGCCAGTTGCGCTACCGGCCCTACACCCTCGCCGCCGCCCTGATGGTGCTGACGGTCAACGCCCTTTCGCTGCGGGAGTACTACGCCCATTTCGAGAAGGAGCAGTGGGACGACGCGGCTGCGTTCGTGGCGGAGCGGGTGGAGCCCGATGACCTGATTCTGTTCAACGCGACCTGGGTGCAGATTCCCTTCGACTTCTACTTCCGCTTCTACAACCGCTCGGTGGCCGAGCACGGCGTGCCGGTGGACTTGTTCGACCGGGGCATCCTGGAACCGAAGATGACCAAAGACGATCTACCCCGCCTGCGAGCACTCATCCGGGGCCACGAGCGGGTGTGGCTGGTCTACAGCCACGACTGGTACACCGACCCGCAGGGGTTGATCCCGCCGGTGTTGGAGGAGGAACTGGACCTGCTCGACCGGTGGGACTTCTACGGCTTGCAGGTACAGTTGTATGGTGTGCGGTGAGTGCCCTCGGTAAGAGTGCCCGCCGGAGAATGTGATGATTCCGGAGATTGCAATGTCGGAAGGCTGTAGGGTCTTGTAATTTCGTACCCCTTTGGGTCTTGTAAAGTCGTACCTTTACAATCTCGGAATATCGTACCCCTTCTAGGCCGCGAAGCAGGGCAGGGTTAACTGCACGGGTGTGGTGAGGGTGAAGTCGTCGGGGTTCAGCCCGGTCAGTGTCTCCACGTCCAGGTTCTTGGGCGGGCGGCGGGCGATCTCTCGCTCGCCTGCTTCTATTTCCGCGTGGAAGACCCATTCCCGCTGCTGGGGGTCGAACCGGACTGACAGGGTGTGGCCCGCCCAAGCGCGTCCCACGTAGTAGACCTGACTGCCCAGGCTGACCTGACCGGCAGTGCTCACCTTGCGCTGGAAGGTGAAGGTCGCCAGGTAGTCGTACACCCGCTGCATATCGAAGAGGGCCAGTTCCCACTCCGGCTGGTAAGGGCGCCGAGGGCGGAGAAGTTCAGGGTGGGCTTCCAGTGGCGGACGGCCGTTGCAGTCACCGGCCCGGGAAGGGAAAAGCCTGTTGTGCAGGGAGCGCTCCCGGTCCAGGGACTGCTGGAGGGCATCCAGGTTGCTCAGACCTTCCTTGTCCATCGCGAAGTTGCTCAGGGTGCGGTGATTCCGCTCCACGTGGGCCTGGTCGGTGGGGCGATGGGGACGGATGCGCAGAGGCCGCACGCCCAGGCCCACGAGCCACAGGGTCAGCAGGCTGGGAAAGGGGTCGGTGGGGCTTCCCACCAGGCTCAGTTCGTTGTCGGTCAAGACCCCGTCCGGCAAGGTTTGCCACTCGGTGAACCCCTCCCGCAAGGTCTGCCGGGCCTCCGTCCACCGCAGTTTGCGCCAATGGTTGGCCGTTTGGACGGCGAAGGCACGGCTGGCGATCATCGCGGCCCCCACCGGGTCTCGGATGTTGCAGATGGAGGCGATGGTCCCATCGGCCAGATGGATGCCCTCCTGAATGTCCAACTGCCAGACCTCGTGGACGCCGGTGACCCGAGGGGGTGGTGGGTGCCTCGGTGGACGGGGCTTCCGCTTCGCCACGCATTCCGGACATCGCTCCTGGAAAAAGAGGGCCAGACGGCTTCGACTGGGCAGCCGAAGCCCCTGGAGTTTCGGGTCGGTACGCAGCGCCACCAGCACCCGATCCGGCCCCCAGCGAGGATGGCGACGCTTGAAGGAGAGAGCAGCCTCGGCAACCCGAGGATCGAAGCGGGAGAGAGCACCCCGCCGGACCGGTCCGCGAGGCCGATCCCGCAGCCCCTTCAGCCCCTCGTCTCGCCCCCGCCGCCACCACTTCCGCGCACAGGAGACAGAACACCCCACCTCGGCGGCGGCCTCCTCCAGCGTCTTCCCTTCCAGTTTGGCTTGGTAGATGCGCTCCTTTTCCTGCTCCGTCAGCGGTTCCCGTCGGCCCATTGGACACCTCCTCTATACCCTTGGGTAACTCCCCCCAAGAATACACGAGGTGTCCAGCAGGGGGTACAACTATTCGAGACTGTTAAGGTACGACTTTACAGGATAACAAGAGGTATGACTTTACAAGACCCTACAG
>QMOC01000525.1 GCA_003648085.1 Chloroflexota bacterium | reverse complement strand
GTGGATGACGTGTGTGCTCGTCTCCACGGCAAGGTCGGCACGCCCATAACAATTACCATTTCTCGCCCCCCCACCCCACCGTTCGATCTCACCATTATCCGGGAGCAGATTCAAGTGCCCTCTGTCATCTGGCACGTGCTTGACCAGGCACCTGACATTGGTTACATCCATATCGAGGGCTTCACCGAGAGAACCGGCGGGGAAGTTCTGACTGGCCTTGAAGAACTGCGACAAGCAGAGATCACCGGCCTAATCTTGGACCTGCGGGACAACTCAGGCGGTCTGATTGACTCAGCCATAACCGTTGCCAGCCAGTTCCTGCGTGACGGTGTTGTGCTATACGAATGCCGCCGTGACGCCGGGGAGCGTGCTCTCCCCGTACAGGATGGTGGCGTCGCCACCGATATTCCGCTGACCGTACTGGTCAATGGCGGGACAGCCAGCGCAGCCGAGATCGTCGCTGGCGCACTGCAGGATCACGGCCGCGCTCCACTCATCGGGGAACCCACCTTCGGCAAAGGGTCAGTGCAACTGATCTACGATCTTTCTGACGGCTCCTCTCTACACGTCACTTCGGCCATCTGGTTGACGCCTAACAGGCATCAGATTCAGGGCCAAGGCCTGACGCCTGATGTCCAAGTTCCGCCTGGCGATGGTCCCCAGGATGAGCAACTCGACCGCGCCGTGGCCTACCTGCAATCCCATCGTGGGGATACCAACAATTGAAGTCTATTGAAAGTCTGGAGTTGATAAATGGATAGTACTCTGCGTAATGTGATTAAGTTTGTGCTCGTGAGCATACTTGTGCTCACGTTCTCACTGGTCGCCTTTGTCGCCGGCTTTGGTTCGGCTTGCCTGTTGACAGGAAGCGGTGTGCTCCCGGCATGGCCGGCGGTCATTTCGAGAGAAACTCCGCTACCTCCACTACCAGCGGGGACAGAGGGAGAGACAGCACCTACACCTACGCCCGTGCCGATCCCCACACCGACGAACGAGAACGAGGAAGCCTTCCAACTCTTCTGGGAGGTGTGGGATCTGGTACAGCGCAATTTCTACGGCGAATTGCCGGATATGCGAGAGGTGACATACGCTGCCATCAGGGGGATGCTGAGCACACTAGACGACGAGTACACTGCCTTCATCGAACCTGACGTTGCGGCTATTTTGAACGAAGATGCCACCGGTGAATTCGAAGGTATCGGTGCATTCGTGGATATGGACGAGGAAGGCCAACTGGAGATTGTGCGCCCCTTCGAGGGCGGGCCGGCCGAGAAGGCGGGGTTACTCGCCGGTGATCGTGTTCTGGAGGTGGACGGCGTCTCCATCGTCGGGCGCACACTCTATGAGGCTATTAGTCTCATTCGCGGCCCAGCCGGCAGCGAGGTCACGCTGCTCATCGAGCGCGAAGGAGTGCCAGAGCCGTTCGAGGTTACCGTCATCCGTGCACACCTCGAGATTCCCATTGTCGAGGTGGAGATGCGCGACGATGGCATCGGCTATATCGGGCTGCACGAGTTCAGCGCTACAGCCAATGAGCGGGTGAAGGAGGGTCTGGAGGAACTGCTGGCCCAGAAGCCGCGAGGTGTCATCTTTGATTTGCGCCATAACCCGGGCGGCTGGTTGGATCAGGCTATTGGGGTGGCTGACCTCTTCCTCGACGATGGCGTAATTGCCATCGAGCGCTTCAGTGATGGGAGCGAGCAAGCGTTTGAGGCTCGACCAGGGGACGTGGGCGAAGATGTCCCGCTGATCGTGCTGGTGGATGGGGGCAGCGCCAGCGCGTCGGAGATTGTGGCCGGTGCATTGCAGGATCAGAAGCGGGCTATACTGCTCGGTGAGACCACCTTCGGTAAGGGATCAGTGCAACGTCCCTTCACTCTCAGCGATGGCTCCGAGTTACGGGTCACCGTCGCTTTGTGGTTTACGCCCAACGACCGGGCCATTCACGGCCAGGGACTCACGCCCGACATTGAAGTCCCGTGGCCCGAGGAAGGCGTAGAGCCTGGTGCGGACCCTCAGTTGGAACGGGCAGTCGAGTACCTTCTTACGGGTGAGTAATGTCAGGTATCAAGGTCATCGCCACCAATCGTAAGGCCGCCCGCGATTTCCACCTCGAGGAACGACACGAGGCTGGTTTGGTCCTGACAGGGACGGAGATCAAGTCCATCCGTGCTGGCAGGGTGAACCTGAGCGATGGATACGTCCAACCCCGAAACGGTGAATTGTGGTTGCTCAATGTGCACATCGCTCCCTACGATCCATCGGGGAGATATGGCCACGAGCCGCGTCGTCCGCGCAAACTGCTGCTTCACCGCCGGGAGATCAATCGGCTGATCGCTCGCGTTCAGGAGCGTGGATACACTATCGTGCCTGTACGGCTGTATCTGAAGGACGGTCTGGCTAAGGTCGAAATCGCGCTGGCACGGGGCAAGCGCAAGTACGACAAGCGGCAAGCCATCGCTAAGCGGGATGCTCAGCGGGAGATTGATCGCGAACTGAAAGAGCGATACAGGCGATGAGGCAACCGCCTTCCCTCACTCCATTAGTCAGGTCAACTCCGCTCCCCCCTCGGTCTCCTCTTCTTTCAGACAAGCCGCAATCGCAGCCTCCGCCCGCTGCCCCTCCTCCCCC
>QMOC01000524.1 GCA_003648085.1 Chloroflexota bacterium | reverse complement strand
GTCCCTTTCTGCTTGGCCTCGTCCAGGATGACGTCAACCAGCGGCTGTCCGGTCTCCTCGTCCACTGTGGCGAAGATGTCTGCAGTGATCTCGATCAGGTATGAGGACAACTCGCCCTTGTTCCACTCCGCGAATACCTGATGTAACTCCTGGGCCGAGAGATTCAGCACGCGGTGCATAATGTCATAGGATTCGGCGATGAGTTGCATATCGCCGTACTCGATGCCGTTGTGCACCATCTTGACGTAGTGGCCGGCGCCGCGTGGGCCGATGTACGTCACGCACGGGTCGCCGTCCACCTTGGCGGCGATGGCCTCGAAGATGGGCTTGACCATCTCCCACGCTTCCATCTGGCCGCCGGGCATAATGGAAGGTCCCCACAGCGCACCGTACTCCCCGCCGGACACGCCCGTGCCGATGTAGAGGATGCCCTGCTTCTCCAGGTCGGAGGCCCGCCGCTCGGTGTCCTTGAAGAACGAGTTTCCGCCGTCTATGATCAGGTCCCCCTCCTCCAGGTGCGGCTTGAGTTGCTCGATCACCGCATCCACCGGCGCACCGGCCTTGACCATCAGCATGATCTTGCGCGGCTGCTCCACCAGGCCGACGAACTCCTCGATGGTGTAGCCGGCCACGATGTTCTTGCCGGCGGCTCGTTGGGCCATAAACTCCTGTGTACGAGCCGCCGTGCGGTTGTACACAGCCACCGAAAAACCGTTACGCTCGACGTTCAGGGCCAGGTTTTGGCCCATCACGGCCATACCAATGAGACCAAAGTCTGCTTTACCCACGTCGCACCTCCTATCTCCAAATCTCCAAATCTCCAAATCTCCAAATCTGCAAGTCTGCAAGTCTGCAAGTCTGCAAGTCTGCAAGTTGATGGGGGTCATTGAAGGCGGGCTCTGGAGTTTTGTATCTCGGTCGCGAGCAAGGCGATGACCTCACCTGCGAGTAAGAGGCGGTGGGACAGGACCTCCGGCTTCAGTAAGTTCTTGACGCGGTAATACCAACCCTTGCTCTCACGCGCCGATCCGATGGAGAAGCGCAGAAAGCGAAGCCGATCCCGACCGTACCCACGTCCATAGCCCTCCTCGATGTTGGCGGAAATAGAGCCTGCGCTGCGGATTAACTGCTTCGCCACTTCTCGCCCCAACGGGTGTTTGAGCAACCGCTCGCAATCCTGCCAGCACAGGTCGTAAAAGAAAAGCGCCTTCCGGTAGCCGTAGAACTGCCACACCTTTTCGGCCTTTATCTCCGCTGGCACTCCTGCCTCCCACTCCTCATAAGTCATTCCCCCCTCCTACCCGCTGATTTGCCGATTTGCCGATTTGTTGATTTGTTGACTTGCCGATTTGTTGATTTGTTGATTTTATACAACTTCTCCCCTGCCCTCCTCACCACCAACACCCCCTCATCCTCCCGCCCCTCCCACTCGTCCGGGTCAATCGTCGCCGGGTCCCGATACCCCAGGTTGATGCGCCGACAGCGCTCCTCCGGGATGCCGGTGGCCAGCGTCACCTGGATGCGGGGGTGCTCCACGCCGTTCTCGTAAGTCCCCACGCCGCGCAGGTGTGTCGAGTGGGCCAGCACGCCCCAGGGATAGTCCTTGAAACGCTCCCACTGCTTGACGAAGTAGTCGCGCACGTGGTAGCCGATCTGGTCAATGACCCGGCCGTGAGTGTAGGAGACCTCGGTGATGTGGGGGGCGTAGATGATCACCTCGCCCCCGTCGGCGATCACCGGCTCCAGTTTGTACATCCCCTTGGCCGCCGTCCACAGGTCGTCGTACATCTTTGGCATCACCGAGAGCACCCGCCGGAAGGGGTGCTCCACGTAGACGATGTCCAGGCGGGCCGAAAGCGCCGTGGCCGCTCGCCACGCTTCCTCCATCGAGCCAATATAAAGGCCGTGGAGCGCCTCCCCACGCATCACCATGGCGAAACAGAGACGCGGCGTGGGAATGAAAGAGGCCGCCCGATCAATCATCCGCCGCACGGGGGTGTCAGCCGTGCCGATGATCGCCATGCTGGTCAGCAGCGCGCCCAGCCAATGCGTCACGTTGATGATCTCCTGGCCTGAGATGCCGGGGATGAAGTATTTGTTCCCACCGGAGAACCCCACCACCTCATGGGGAAAGACCGGGCCACAGACGATGAGGTGGTCGTAGTCGAGGATCATTTTGTTGATCCTGACGGGCACATCCAGTGACAACAACCCGTTGCTCAAGGCGCGTGTTTCGTGTTCCGTGATGGTGCCGAGGGTGGCAAATGTCGCTGGATCGGCCCACTCGTGGTTGAAGATGCGGATGCCGGCGTAAGTCGTGGCCTGTTCCTCCTCGGTAATCCCCACCAGCCGGCGCAGCGCCGCATCATCCATCGGCTGGTGCGTCCCCAGTGCGACCAGGTAGTCCAGCGCCGCCACCCGACCCCAGAGTAACTCGTGGAACAGGCGGAAGAACAGCGGGACAGGCGCAGTGCGGGTGTGGTCGGGGATGATGACGAGGACACGCTTCCCTGTCAGGTCGGCCTGAGCCAGCGCCTCAGCGGTCAGGTCGCGAACTTCGGCCTCGGTCAGGGCTCTGTTTGAGTGGCCATTACCGGTAATCATCTGGCTCCCCTACGGTTTCGAGTTTCAGGTTCCAAGGTT
>QMOC01000523.1 GCA_003648085.1 Chloroflexota bacterium | reverse complement strand
GGCAGTTCATCGGGAGCGAACCATGCCAGATCTGCCGCGTCGTCACCTGGCTGCTCCTTGCCTCCTGTGACCTCGGCCAGGAAGTAGATGTTCAGGCAGTAGCCTCCCTCATCACCGTACATGTAACGGTCTACGTAGAAGCCGAGTAGGTCGGTCAGCCGTATCTCCAGGCCGGTCTCTTCCCGCACCTCGCGAATGGCTCCCACTTCCGGAAGTTCATCCTCCTCCAGAAAGCCGCCGGGGATGTCCCAGTAGCCCAGGAAGGGCTGGATGCCACGCTTCACCAGCAGCACGC
Source organism: Chloroflexota bacterium (assembly GCA_003648085.1). Classification (GTDB taxonomy): domain Bacteria; phylum Chloroflexota; class Anaerolineae; order B4-G1; family B4-G1; genus B30-G15. The sequence continues at coordinate 2,353 of QMOC01000523.1, read as the reverse complement.
GACCATCGTGCACGATCAGGGCCCCGGCGCAGGGCTTGGCATTGCGGTAATGGACGCGCCCACAGGCGGTGCAGACCTGGCGTGGGCGATTGTCGCCGGGGCGCATGACGGTTTTTAGCAAACCGCCGCAGCGGGGGCAGAAACGAGCGAGGGCAGGTGAACCGTCGGCAAGGCACTCATCGCGGCAGAAGGGGGCTCCTTCGAAGGGGAGTCCCTGCGCAGCCAGCGCCAGTTTCCGCGCCCGGGGCAGCCGCCGAAAGCGGGCCTCGGCCCGCTGTGCTGCCCCCCGGTCGGGGAAGCGCCAGGTGGCGAGGAGCGCCACGGGGCAGCGGCCAGCCGTGTAGCGCGCGCCCCGCCCGGCGTTGTGCTCGGCCACGCGCCGTGCCGGGTCGGTGGAGATGCCGGTATAGAGCGTACCGTCAGCACAGCGCAGGAGGTAGAGAAACCAGTCGGCCATATAGCAGCGGCTATCCCGCCGCCGGTGTCTGCTTGGGCAGTTTCATCCCCAGATAGGCCGCCTGGGAGATGCCCATCAATGCCAGGATGGTCCCGGTGACGTTCGGCAACTCGGTCAACTCCTGCACCTGTTCCGACGGGAGCGTCAACTTGGAGACAAGCATCGCACCGTAGATGACCAGCGCGGCCACCGTCCAGGTGAACATCTGTAACTTGCCGATGTCAATCAAGTGCTCGCGCCCTTTCTGTTCCTGACTGAACAGGTCCATCCACGAGGGCTTGCGCTTGGCTTCGACCTGCCGGTTCAGTTCCGCCAGTTCGTCCTCGGACAGGTGGGCCAGAAGAGCGGATTTCTCGTCCGACGATAGGATCTCCGGGTGCTCGATCCCCAGCAGGCGCAGCAACTCATTCTGGGCCGACTCGGCGGCCTTGCGGGTGCGCTCCTCCTCGTCCGCCGTCTGCCCGGTGAGCATCTGGTTGGCCTTGATGGCCGTCGAGACGACGGTGGAGCCCAGACTGACGCCCAGTAGGCCCAGCACCTCGTTCGGGATGGTGACGAAACTCAGTTTGGGGAAGGCGATACCGAAGTAGCCCCCGATAATCAACGCTGTCCAGAGCAGAATCTGTAACCGCGAGAGGCTATATTTGCCGCGCCCGTCAATCAGCACGCCAAAGATGCCCTTGCCCTTGGACAGCCCGACGACGGCTGCGATGACCAGCACAGCAACAGCGGCGACGATGGCCCAGATCAATGGTGTCATGTTCCACCCCCTTTCGTGAATGGCGATCAGATCGTGCTACTCAATGTAGTCCCACGTCCCGTCCTCGTAGAAGACGAAGATGTGATTCGCGCGGCTGGTAAGAACGTGGCCGTGCTCAAACTCCTGCCACACCGCGTCGTACCCGTTCTCCCCCTCCAGCGCCCAGCCCAGCGCATCCTGCACGCCAGTGGTGTTGCACCACTGCCAGTTGAAGCCCCGCACCGGCTTGAACAGCCCTGCCGGCGCATCCCCCACCTCGGGACAGGCGTCTTCAGGGTCGCCCTCGACGTACTGATCGGGCTCCATCTGAAAAGTACCGGTGTCATCGTAAAGGATGTGGATCATGTCCGTATCCTGTTGCCAGAACATACGGCCATGCTGAAAGCGCTCCTCGGCAGCCCAGGTCTGCTGTCGCTCGCCTGTGGGACAGCCTAGGGCGAGCAAGATGTCGGGCTTGGCATTAAGCCGAGGCTCAAACTCCGGCGCGGTGGCAATGGCGCAGGGTGCTGGTGTCTCGGTCGGCGTCGCCGTGGGGGTGGAGGTGGGGGTATGTGTAGGAGTGTGGGCGGGAGTCGAGGTGGGAGTGTGGAGGGTGACGGGCGGTGTTGGCGTATCCGCGATCACGGGTGGGACCGTCTCCGTGACGCTAGGCGGTGGCGTATTGGTTGGCTCACCGGTGGCCAACTGGGCCTGCACCGTCTCAGCAACCGCGGTCTCCAGCACACCCGGCTCCAGCGTCGGTGTTCTCGCCGGCGGCCCACACGCTAGCGCGGCCAGGATGAGTGCAACCACAGCCATCAACAAGGATTTTGTGCGCATCTGTACCCCCCTCCTGTCGAGACCGCATTGAACGATCCCGCACAGTGATCATAATTTTCGACCTGTACGGTGAGAATGCGGATACCAGGACCTCAACGGATCAATGCACCAAATTTCGGGCCTGATCCATTACTGTCCCGGAATCCGTGTTCTTAAGCAGCGAACCCAACTGCACAGGTTATATATTTTAGCACACTTTGTCACCCAAGAGCAAATCCAGCCGCAATCCAACTGTCTGCTCCTAGGAATCAGGGACGAAGGGATGACAGAATGATACCGCAAGACCCTACGTATGTCAATGTCACATAGCCGCTCTG
>QMOC01000522.1 GCA_003648085.1 Chloroflexota bacterium | reverse complement strand
GGCTCAGATCGTTGGTGCCGATGGAGAAGAAATCCACCTCGGCCGCTAAGTGGTCGGCCATCAGCGCGGCGGCGGGGATCTCGACCATGATCCCCACCTCCATTTTCTCCGCCACCGGTTGCCCCTCGTCCAGCAGTTCGGCGCGGCACTCCTCCAGCACCGCCCGGGCCGCCCGCACCTCTGAGACCGTCGCGACCATGGGGAACATCAGTTTGAGGTTGCGCCCGGCCCCGGCACGCAGCGCCGCCCGCAGTTGCGGCCTGAACAGTTCGGGCCGTGCCAGACACAGCCGGATGGCTCGCAGGCCCAGGAAGGGGTTCATCTCGTGGGGCAAATCCAGGTAGGGCAAATCCTTGTCGCCGCCGATGTCCAGCGTGCGCAGCACCACCGGCCGGTCGCCAAACACGTCCACGATGGCCCGGTAGGCGCGGTATTGCTCCTCCTCATCCGGCAGGCGTGAGCGCTCCAGGTAGAGGAACTCGGTGCGCAGGAGGCCCACCCCCTCCGCTCCGGCCTCCAGTGCCGCTCGCGCTCCCTCCACGTTGCCGATGTTGGCGACGACCTCGACGCGGTGGCCATCGCGGGTGACCGCGGGCTCGTGGGCTTTTTCGCGGGCCCGCGCCAGCACGACGGTGGCCGCCGCCTGCCGCGCCCGATACTCCGCTACCGTCCCTTCGTCCGGTCCCACCAACAGCGTGCCGTCGCCGCCATCCAGCACCAACATCGCACCGTCGGGGATCTCCAGCACACTCGGGCCGGCCCCGACGATGGCCGGCAGCCCCAGCCCCCGGGCCAGGATGGCGGTGTGCGAGGTCGCGCCCCCCTCGGCGGTGCAGAAGCCCAGCACCAGCGACTTATCGAGCAACACCGTGTCGGAAGGGGTCAGGTCGCGGGCCAGGATGATGGAGGGGACGGTCAGATTAGCGGTGGGGGATTCGGCCACGCCGAGGAGGATGCGCAGGACGCGGGCGGCGACGTCGCGCACGTCGGCGGCGCGGGCGCTGAGGTATTCGTCGTCCAGCGTCTCCAGCATCTGCGCGTAGGTCTCAGCGGCGTCGCTCAGCGCCGCCTCGGCGTTGATGCATTGTTCCTCGATGGCCGTCCGCACTGCGTCCAACAGTTCGGGATCCTCGAGCATCAGCGCGTGGGCCTGGAAGATGGCGGCTTGCGCGGCCCCGGATTCGGCCTCCGCTTTGGCATACACGTCGGCCAGTTGCTCGCGGGCCGTCTCCAGCGCGGCCTGGAAACGCGCCAACTCAGCGGTCGGATCCTCCACCGTGCGACGCTCAAAAGAAAGGTCGGCCCGTCGGAAATGAAAGGCCGGCCCGATGGCGATCCCCCGTGAGGCGGCGATGCCGCGCAGCGTCTTCATTCTTCTTCTCCGAAGTTGCTCTCAACCAGCGCCTCTAGCGCCGCCAGGGCCTGTTCGGCGTCGTCCCCTTCGGCGCGGATGGTAATCACCGCTCCCTGATTGGCCCCCAATGTCAGCACGCCCAGGATGCTCTTCGCGTTCGCCTCCCGCTCATCGTGCTTGACTTTGATGTCACACTTGAACTGCTTGGCGGTCTGGACGAACAGCGCGGCGGGCCGGGCGTGCAGGCCCACTTCGTGGCGGACGGTCAGCGTGATCTCCGGCATCGGTGTGCTCCTACCATAGAATTAGGGTCGGCGCTTCCAGCGCCTCCCGCAGGTCGGTCAGGAAGCGAGCCGCTCTCGCTCCATCCACGACACGGTGATCGGCGGACAGGGTCATCCGCATCACCGGGCGCACGACGACCTGGCCCTCTTCGTCAACGACAGGTTCCAGTTGGGTGGCTCCCACCGCCAGGATGGCCGCCTGCGGCGGATTGATGATGGCGGTGAACTGCTCAATGCCGAATGGCCCCAGGTTGGAGACGGTGAAAGTGCCTCCAGCGACGTCGGCCGGCGTCAGTCGCCCCTCGCGGGCGCGGGTCACCAGGTCATTCATCTCGGCGGCGATCTCCGCCACGCTCTTGCGGTCCGCCTGGTGCACCACCGGCACGATCAGCCCCTCCTCCAGCGCCACCGCCACGCCGACGTTGATCTCGGGCAGCAGGTGGATCTCCTCGTCGTGCAGAGTGCTGTTCAGCCAGGGGTGCTGCCTGAGCGCCCAGGCCACCGCCTTAACGATGAGCGCCGTGGCCGAGACATGCACCTCCCCGGCGGCCTCCGCCCTGGCGTTTAGCCGCGCCCGCGCCTCCTCGAACCTGCTCATATCCACCCGCACGGTGAAGGTGATGTGAGGGGTTGTCCGATAACTGGTGGTCATCCGCTCGGCGATGGTGCGCCGCATCCCTTGCAGTGGGATGATCTCCGCGGCCGGTGCAGGGGCAACCTCCGGAGCCCGCGTGAAAGCCAGCACGTCGGCGGCCTGGATGCGACCCTGTGGCCCGCTCCCCGTCACAGCCGAGAGGTCCACCCCGCGCTCTCTGGCGATGCGCCGGGCAGCGGGAGTGGCGCGCACCTTTTCGGGCGATGGTTCGACGGCCGGGCGGGAGGGGGCCGCCAACGCGGCCTCCACGTCCGCCTTCGTGATTCGCCCTCCCGGACCTGTGCCGACGACAGTGCTCAGATCAACGCCGTGGGCCGCCGCCAGCCGTTGCGCGACGGGGGTCGCCGCTACAGGTG
>QMOC01000521.1 GCA_003648085.1 Chloroflexota bacterium | reverse complement strand
TCGACGCTGCCGTCGGCCGCCACCGTCGCAGTGAAGAAGGTCCATTCCCCCAGCAGGTTGCGGCTGCTGTTGGCCGCCACCAGCCCGGTGATGGGGGCATCCGCCGCGGTGACGGGGACCTGGGCCGTGTCGGTCAGGGGGATGAGGCTGGCGCCAGGTACGTCGGTGACGATGAGGGTGAAGGTGGGCACTCCGGCGGTATCAAGGGCAGCGTGGGTGGTGACGCTCACGGCGGTGATGTCAGGGTTATCGGTGATGCTCACCGCGCTGCCATCCTCGGTGAAAGTTGTAGTATAGTTGAGGCCCGGGCCTGGGCCATTGAGGTCTAACGCCGGCGAGGCAAGAGGGGCAGCATTGGTTGACAACGTCAGCGCCAGCAACAGGCTGCCTGTTAGCAGGATGGCCAGTGTACTGCCTGATAGCAGGAGTAAGGCTTTCGGCAGGACGGAAGAAGATTGATGTCCACTAAGCGCATAGTGAGACACGGTGACCCTCCTTTCTTCCTACGGCTTAGTCTCAATCAGATGTGGCTAAGATTGGTTGGACGTTCGGCTTCAGCCGGAAAATCCCGCTGAAGCGAGGCGTCCGGCCTTTCCCCCCACTCATTTTAGCCAAACCCGTCTCAATTAGTGTCAGCGGGTATTTCTGTGGCTGTGCTCTCCTTGAGCACCGGTGGCCTTTCGCACTTTCATCTTACCCCCTTTGGTTGAGGCTTGCGTTACGCCTGCGTTACGAAAGGGTTACGGCCCGGTTAAGGGCGGTCTCGCAGAGGAAGCACGTGGCTTTAATCGGTCGTGCTATCGGCTTGACAAGTCCTCTCTATCCGGTATCATATCTTCACTGATGAGCATCTGTATTCCCCTTCCCGAATGGCCCTTACAGCGAATCTATGCCCTCGCCGCCGTGCGCGGAGTGCGCGTCTGGTCGGTGGGGGGCGCGGTGCGCGACGCGCTGCTGGGGCGGCCCGTCCACGATTGGGATTTCGCCGTGGATCGGGACGCGCTGGGGCTGGCGCGGGCCGTGGCCGACGTGCTGGGAGGGGCCTACTTCCCGCTGGACGCGGAGCGAGATACGGGCCGGGTCATACTGACGGCTGCGAACGGCACCCGGTTAGAACTAGACTTCGCGGTCCTGCGCGGCGCTACCCTGGAGGCCGACCTGCGGGCGCGGGACTTCACCGTCAACGCGCTGGCGCTGGATGAGAGAGGCACGCTGACAGACCCGACGGGTGGCAGGGCCGACCTGGAGGCCAGACTCATCCGCGCCACGAGTAACCGCGCCTTCCAGGATGACCCGGTGCGGCTATTGCGGGCGGTACGGATGGAAGCCGAACTGGGTTTCGAGATCGAGCCGCAGACGGCAACCTGGATTCGCCGTGACGCGCCTCTGTTGGCCCGCCCGGCGGCCGAACGGGTGCGGGATGAGTTTGTGCGTATAGTCGCGATGGACAGTGCGGCTGTTCCTTTGCAACGTCTGGATGAATTTGGCCTGCTTTCCCATGTGGTGCCAGAACTTGAAGCACTCAAGGGCCTCACCCAATCGCCACCACACCGCTTCGATGTGTGGCGTCACACCCTGGTGGTGGTGGATACGTTGGAGAGGGTCATCGCCGCCGTCACGGGGCAGGAGGTCGGGCCGTGTGCGCTGGCGGATGCCCCGCGCGCTGCCTGGGGTGACCTGGCGCGGGTGCTGGGCCAGTTCGCCAGCGACGTATGCGCACGCCTGGCGGTCGAGGTCAGCGGCGGGCGGGACCAGGCGCTGCTGCTTAAACTGGCGGCGCTATTGCACGATATTGGCAAGCCCAGGACTTGGTCACAGGATGAAAACGATCGTATTCACTTTTACAATCACGAACCGGTAGGGGCGCGGATGGCGGCGGCGCGGCTGCGGACACTCCGTTTCAGCCGCGATGAGGTGGAGCGGGTATATGTGATGGTCAGGCAACACCTGCGCCCGTCTCATCTAGCGCGTGCCAAACGGATCACCCGCCGCGCCATCTACCGCTACTTCCGCGCCACAGACGACGTTGGAATCGAAGTAGTGTTGCTCAATCTGGCCGATCACCTGGCGACCTGGGGGCCGCATCTCCAGGAGCGCCGCTGGGCACGGCGGCTGGAGACGGCGGAGACGCTGCTGACCCACTACTTCGAGCGCCACGCGGAAACAGTGGCTCCACTGCCGCTGATCACAGGCCGCGACTTGATGGCGGAATTGGGGCTGGCGGAGGGACCTGAGGTCGGACGATTGCTGGAGGCCCTGCGGGAGGCTCAGGCGGCCGGGGAGGTGCGGACGCGGGAGGAGGCGCTGGCGCTGGCCCGGCAACTCCAAAGTTAGGTCAAATTGCCAATTTGACCTACTTTGGGAAAGCCCTGGTTGATGGTAAACGAGCGTTGACGGTGACTACTCAGCCACCCCGCCGAACTCAGAATCGGACGCAGATTCACGCAGATTTTCGCAGATAAGATCAAAAAATCAGCTCGGCTGAAGCCGGACGTCCTACTGATTTTAGCCACACCCATTTCAATACATTGCTCTTGCAGGAGGAGGTGTGGGTTGACAAAGCCTTCAATCTATACTAAAATAATCAATAAGTAGTTTAACCCCCTCAGCCGAGGGAAGGAATATCATGCACTAGATTTAGGAGGAGAACTA
>QMOC01000520.1 GCA_003648085.1 Chloroflexota bacterium | reverse complement strand
TCGGAGGCCTCAAAGCCCTGCACCGCCTGAATGCGCATCATCTCCCCTTCCCGCAGCCACAGGGAAACGGCATCATAGGGGACGACCTGCTCCAATTGTGCCAGGATCAACTCCAGCACCTCACCGAGGTCGAGCGTGGAGCCAATGGCCCGCCCGACCTTTGTCAGGGCTTCCAACTGGCGAGCGCGCTGCTGCGCTTCCTCGAAGAGCCGGGCATTCTCGATGGCGATAGCCACCTGGTCAGCAATTCCCTGGGCCAGGGCTACATCTCGCTCTAGGAAGGGCCCCTTTTCGCTCCGCCGGATCAAGGTTAGCACCCCGGTGATGGTTTCCCCAATCCGCATAGGCACTACCACCCACTCTCGTGTGCGGAGATAGGCCACATAGCCAGGCAGGGTGAGACGGCTCACGTCCTCACCTCGATGAACAGCCGGCTCGCCGCTGGTCGCCACCTGGCCGGCGATGCCCTCTCCCACGCGGATGGGATGGGCGACCAGCAAGCCTTCAACTTCCTCCCGCTCGGCCGGGTCGCGGAAATAGCTGCCTCTCACCACCAGCCGGTCATTTTCGACGAGCCGCACCAGCGTCAGGTCGGCATCGAAAACCTCGGTGCAGCGCCGGGCGATCTGGCCCAGCATCCTCGTCGTTTCCAGGCTGGAGGCAAGCAAGCGGCTCATCTCGTACAGCATGCCGAGGTCCCGCGCCTGTTGCTGCATCTCCCCAAACAGGCGCGCGTTCTCGATGGCGACGGCGGCCTGGTTAGCGAAAGCCTCCAGTTCCTGCACCATCTCCAGCGTGGGGCGCTGCCGATTGATCGGATTGTCGGGTGAGATAAAGCCCAGAATGCCTTCGCGTCCCTCGATGGGCACCAGCAGAATATCATCCGGGTGCCAGCCGCCAGGTTCGAGGTCCGGGGCCGGCGCAGTGACGATTAGTTCGTCAGGATAATCGGCAATAGCGTCACGGTGCCGGTGGTTAATGTAGTAGGAATGGCTGATGCGGAACTCCTCGCGCAAGATGTCGAATTCCTCAAAGGGCATCGGCGGGAGCGACAGCGTGCGGGCGACCGTCTCCTCGTCGTAACCGGCCATCGCCACCGGGCGGCTGGTCTTGGTCTCGTAGTCGCGCAGTGAGATGATCACCTGTTGCCACCCCAGGTCCTCCACGACGGCCTGGCAGATGCGGTTCAGCGTCTCCGACAGATCCAGGCTGAGGCGCAACTCGCGGCTCAGTTCGAGCATCCGAGCACGCCGTGCCAACCGCTGCCGCTCGCGCTCGTAGAGACGGGCGTTTTCTATGGCGATGGCGGCCTGATTGGCCAGTGGCTGGAGGCACTCCTCCAGGTCAGCACGGGTGAAACGACCTCCATCCCGCCTGTTAATCGCGGTGATAGTGCCAATGGCCTTTCCCTTGAGAAGCATCGGCGCGGAGATGACCGTCTGCATCCCCAGGGCTTTTTTCATCTCCTTGCTTTCCCGCTCGTCAGTGGCCAGGTCATCGGAGTAAAACCCCTGTTTATTGCGCACTACCCAATTACAGATGCCCGTATCCCGTAGCGGCCTGATGCACCCGGCCAGGTCCGGCGCCAATCGGCCATAAACAGCAGCGTAATTCAAGTGGGCGCCATCCTCACTGAGGAGCGGGATTGCCACCGTCTCTGCCCCTATCAATTCGGCGGCCTGGCGGACGATGAGGTTGAGTACCTCATCCAGGTCGTGCACTGTGCTGATAGTAGCGGCGATAGCATTCAGGCTCTCCAAGCGCTCGGCCTGTTGCCGGGCTCTGCGCTCCGCCTCGTGCATGCTGAGACCGATTAGAGAGATGGCCAGAGCTAATGCCAGGCCGTTCACAAGCAACAGGCTCAGAGGCAACAGACTGAGCGAGGGCAACAGTAGGCGGACGAAGGGATAAGCCAGCGCCAGCAAGCCCCACAGCCCGTACCCCAGCGCCACGCCCTTGGCTCCTCTCAAGCCCTCACCGGAGCGGCTGTAGCGATACAGGCTCGCGGCGGTGAACAGGTCTACAGCGCCCACGAAGAGAAAGACCGGGATAGCAAGCCAGGGCTGCTCATCCGGCCCCAGAAAGACGACACCAGCCCCAATCGTCGGCAGCAGCACGCCCAGAATGTAGGCATGGCGGGGGAAGGGACGACCCACGAAGTAGCGTGTACCTGCCCAAAGGAGGAAAGCACTTAACCCCAGCAGTGCCAGGGTTATGTAGTTCCACAACGCTGACAACGGCAGGAACAGGCCGACGAGCATGCTGAAGTATTGGCCCAGATAGGCCATCCACCCCAGAGCCCACAATCCCATTTCAGGCCGATGCTGCTGGGCGTAAACGTAGGCATAGGCGGCAACCAGCATCGCCATCGCGATGGCCACACTGACGAGTGAAAAGGCCAGCCAATCCACTACCGCGCCTCCTGCAGATCCACCCCAACCACACGTGCCAAGCGCTGTAATCGCGCCATCGCATCGTGCAGTGCCACCCTCAGTTCCGCCTTCCGCCCTTCTGGCCGCCCCGCTGCGCCATCCGTCAGCGCGGCCCCCACTCGCCCCATCGCCTCGCTCGCCGCCAGGAACTCTGCCACCGCGTCCCACCCCGACGTCACGGAGGTCGTCCTCGCCGGCGCGACCGATGTCCTCGCCGGTCCCACAAG
>QMOC01000519.1 GCA_003648085.1 Chloroflexota bacterium | reverse complement strand
GGATGCACCTGTCGCGGTAGGCGCAGCGGGCGAACCACAGATAGTCGTACCAGGACCCCCCACGCACCACCCGGCGGCCTTTGGCCTTGAGGTCCTCCCGGCCATCCGTGGGATCGTAGGGATATCCGAAATCGGGCCTCTCCCAACCCTCACCCCACAGGCTCCGCGTCCACTCCCATACATTGCCGGCCATGTCGGCGCAGCCGTAGGGGCTATCCCCCCGGGGCGAGTAGCGGCCTACCGGTGTGGTATCGCCGACGTTCCCGCCAAAGTTGCACAACTCGGCCGTGATTCGGGGTCGGCATCATCTTCAATGACGGTCAGATGGAGTCGGATCTCGTTCGAAGTCATGCGTCACTCACCCCCGGTGCACGAAAGGTTGGAGCACCGGAGAGTATAGTACGAGTATTTGGGGAGAGCAAATCCGTTACCGTCCTGCAATCCGCATTCTGAATTGTCGCAGCCGCTCAACGCACTCCGGCGGCACGTAGACCGAGCCCAGCGGAGCCCCCTCGCTGCTGCTCGGCCCGTGGAAGTCAGAGCCACCGGTGACGAGCAATCCGTACTTCCGGCATAGATTCAGCAGCATTTCGATCTCTTCGAACGAGTGGTGGGGGTAATATACCTCCACCCCCCGCAGCCCATAGCCCACGAATTCCGGTATGCGCTCCACCGCCGCCATCCCAGAATGAGCGGGGTGGGCGATCACCGGTACCCCCCCGGCTTCGATGATCGCCTCTATCACCTCCGGTGGGGTCAGTCGCAGGCGAGGGACGTAAGCCGGACCGCCGTTGCCGATGAAGCGATCGAAGGCTTCCTGCGTCGTCTTGACGTAGCCCCGGTTGAGCAACGCTCGTGCTATATGAGGCCGTCCGACGCTCTCTCCGCCGGCCAGCGCTCGCACCTCCTCCCACTCCAACGGCATCCCCATCTCGCGCAGCCGCTCAACCATTTTGCGAGCCCTACCCACTCGCGCATCCTGCATCGCCTGCAACTTCTCTCGTAGGTAGCCGTTCTCCGGGTCCACGTAGTAGCCCAGGAAATGCAGGTCGCCCCAGTCACCTTCGGAGTTGACCTCCACGCCAGGGATGACTTCCAGCCCGGTGCCTACCGCCGCCTGCTGGGCCTCCGCCACCCCGCCCAGCGTGTCGTGGTCTGTGAGCGCAATCACGGCCAATCCGCGCTCCAGTGCCAAATGAACAACCTCCGACGGTGTGTACACGCCGTCGGAGGCTGTGCTATGAATGTGCAGGTCTACTCGATTTTGGTGCTGGTGCATCGTTTCTCAATTCTCAACCGCACCGCCGTTCTCTCCTGACCGTCAATCATCACCTCGACAAACGAGGGTATGCAGACAACGTCAATGCCGTCCAGTTCCAGATAACTGCGAGCGATAGCCACTGCTTTCACTGCCTGGTTGACCGCTCCGGCACCGATGGCCTGCACATCCACTTGTCCTTGCTCTCGAATGACCCCCGCGATGGCACCGGCCACCGCCGTCGAGCGAGAAGTGGCCGCGACCTTGATGATGTCCATTGTATACCTCCTTGTGCTCCCTCGGCCTCAAATCCCTCAAACCCCGCCCTGGCCCAGCATAAACTTTATTCGGTGCGGTTCATTACTATCATACACCAAAATAGGCCATTGTGCAAGCAGTCTTAACGCTTTATGCCATACTGCCCCAGGTCCACCGATCCATACCTCACTTTTTCATACCCCTGTCGCGCTTTCCCCAGCGGAGCCGTCGCGTCCAGCCCCATCTTGGTCGTGCGCGTCTTCTGACCAGGGGTCTGTGTGGCCGAAGGGTCAAGACTGCTACCCGGTTGATCGGTGAGGACCACCAGGTCCCGGTCGGCCTGGAAGCGGGTGGCGATCGCCCACTCCACGTCGGCAGGGTCGTAGAGATCCACATCCGTATCCACGACGACGACGTGCTTGAGTGAGGAGTGGCCTCGGAAGGCGGCCCAGATAGCCCGGCGTCCGTCCTCCCTGTGCTGCTTTTCAATCTGCACGACCGCGTGGAGCCAGGAGGTGCCCCCCGGCGTGACGTAGACGCCGGTGCAGCGGCAGACCTCGTTGACGGCGGCGAAGATGGTCGGCTCGCGGGGCATACCCATCAGGTTCTTGTGCTCCATCCCGCCGGGGAGCAGGGCGTGGAAGATGGGGTCCCGCCGGTGGGTGATGCGGTCAATGATGACCACCGGCTGGCGGCGCACGATGTCCATCGTCCCCGTCAGGTCAGGGAAAGGCCCCTCCTCGGTCAACGTGTGGGTGATGCGGCCCTCGAAGATCAACTCTGCCTCGGCCGGCACCTCAAGATCCACGGTCTGGCAGCGCATCAGTGGCGTGGGGGCCAGCGCGTGGGCGATGCTCAACTCGTCCACGCCCTTGGGTGGGCTCATCGCCGCCGCCAGGAGCACCTGGATGGGGCAGCCGATGGCGATGGCGACGGGTAAATCGCCATTGACTTTGCCGAGGGCAGTGTGCGTCCCCCGCCCTTCGACGAGGCGGGCGGCGAAGCGAGTTTCGTCCAGCACCATCAACCGATGGAAGGAGATGTTGCGCCCGAAGTCGGGGTCCTTGATCACCGCCACGCCCGCTGTGACGTAGCGTCCGCCGTCGTCCGGGTGGTAGCGGGGAATGGGGAGGCGGGTCAGGTC
>QMOC01000518.1 GCA_003648085.1 Chloroflexota bacterium | reverse complement strand
GCAGTGGTGGACATTGGCCTCGAATACGATGGAGTCGTGCACATTTCCCAACTCTCTCCTGAACACATCAACCGCGTGACCGATGTGGTTCAACCAGGAGATAGTGTGACCGTGTGGGTCACCAAAGTGGATCCAGCCCAGGGCCGTGTCGGCTTGACGATGATCAGGCCGCCCAAAGTGGATTGGCACGAGTTGGCGGAGGGACAAACTCACACCGGCACCGTGACGCGGATCGAATCCTATGGCGCTTTCGTTGACATCGGCGCCGAGCGCCCTGGCCTGCTTCATGTTCGGGAGATGTCCGCTGGCTATGTTCGTCATCCGTCTGAACTGGTGCAGATCGGTGAAGAGGTCGAAGTGCGCATTCTAAAACTCGACCGGCGGAAACGACGCATTGACCTGACGATGATGGGTATCGAGCCCGAAGTGGAAGACGAGCCTGAGGATGAACCCATCAAGACGGCAATGGAAATTGCGCTCGAACGCGCCCAGGCTCGACGGCGGGAACCCGAGCGCCGCCATGAGAAGCACCCACGGCCCGATCTCTCCGAGCGGGAAGACATTTTGCTACGCACCCTCAAACAGCACGCGAAGCGCTGACCCCTCATTCCTCCACGAGAAATTCCACAGTGCCTAGAGGCACGAAAGGCTTGCTTGCCCCCTCGGCTATCAGGGGCTCATCCGCGCTCACCGTCACGCCGAAGTAGTACACGCCCGCCTCCAGATTCACCGGTTGCGCCGAGACGAGCAGGAGCGGGTCGCGCACGATCTCACCGGCATGCCATACCTCGAAGGGATAGTAGCCATCCACCGGTGATCCCGAGAGCCGCCCCACCTCGTGCCCCCCGGCATCCAGCAGCACCAGGGCTCGAGTGCGCGCAGCCGGGTTGTCGCAGTCGGCACGCCAGAAGAGCGTCACGGGCCACGCGCCTGGAAGTGTAACCTCATCGTGGGATTGAACATATCCCAGAAGCGTGACACCACCCTCCGGGAAAGTCGCCATCACTTCGCGGGTCAGATCCAGTTCGGCCAACCGAGGCAGGCGGTATGGGCGTTTCACCTCCACCGAGGCGATGACAACGCTATCGCCGACGGCCTGCCCATACTCACCGTACCTCTGTAACCGGTAGCCTCCAGCCATTGAGTAGAGCCCCACGTTAAGCACGTACTCCCCCGGCGGTGTCCCCGGCAGAACGCGGATCTCATACTCGTCCCACACGTACTTGTCGAGCGGCCAGCGCGTCGTCGGCAGGCCGCCGGGGTTGAGATGATCCTCCTGACCCCATAGAACATGCAATGGGCGTGCCAGGTGCACGAAGGACTGATAATTCACATCCAGAGGTGTCAGGGCATGCCAGTAAAGGACAACTGAGAACTCCTCACCGGAATAGACGCGCCGTCGGGGCAAGTCGTAGCCCAGGAGTTCGATCTGCCCGCCGAAGTTGGCCCGCTGCTCATACTGAGCGGCCCACGCCTGACCCGGCGGCGAGGTATAGCGCAGCCAGTCATCGTGCGGGTCTATCACTGCCCCCTTGAGAATCACGAACAACAAGAGCGCACCACCCAACCAGATTAGGTTTTGGGATTTGAGACTTGAGATTTGAGATTTGGGCACTAACATCAACGCCACGACCAGCGTTGCCAAACCAACCACCGAGATAATCCACCCTGCCGTGCGTGGTGGTGTGTCTTCGAAGCGCACCAACACCTCGTGCTCGCCCTCGGGCACCCGCAGTGTGATGAACCCCTCCGGGCCGGCTACCTCTATCTCGACCTCCTCGCCGTCCACATAGGCCCGCCAGCCGGGGAAGTAGAAAGTATACAGACGCAGGATAAACTGCTTGGGCGTAGAGACGGCGAAGCGGTCGTGGAGCGGACCGTGCTCGATGATTTCGACCCTAGCACCATCGGGTAGAGTAGCCCGATTGACCCTGTCCACCGGGCCGGGCCGCGAATAGGATTCGATCAACGCCGGCTCGGGGTGCATCGGCACCAGCGCCGCCCCCACCGGCACAAAGTCACCCGTCGAGGTCGTACCAAGCGCCAGGCTGTGCTGCTCCCATTGAATGATGTCTTGAGGCGCAGTAGGGCCGAAATCGGGTGCCCACATCGGCGGGTAGAGCACCGGCAGTGCCAGCAGCAGGCTCGCAACCAGAATCACCGCCAGCACCGGATCACGCCAACGATTGGGCGGTAACAGGGCGACACTACCGGCCCCACACATCGCCAGCATCAGATTGGCCGGCCCCAGGAGTCGCCACGGAAACTGGAGATAGGGCAGGCCAGGGACACGCTCCCAAATCCCAACGGAGGCAGGCAGCATCAGAAAGATCAGCGCGAGACCAGCCAGGACGAAGTAGGGCAGAAGAGTGAGGGAGTCTGGGAGTTTGCGAATCTTTCGAGTTCCCAGGCGCAGAACGGCACCTAACGCCGGGAGAGCCAGCAGCCACTGGGCCAGGCCCAGGTTGAAGCGGTAGCGGGGGGCCGTTGCGCCCATATCAAGTATGCGCGAGGGAGCGAGCAATTCACACAGCGAGAGAAAGTGTTCGTGGAAGTCGAAGTGGCCAGGGCCAACAACGTTGAGTTTGACAGCATCGCGCTCAAGCAGCGCCGGGAGCCAGAAGAAGGCGATGATGGCCGCCGCCAAAGCGAACGCCAGCATC
>QMOC01000517.1 GCA_003648085.1 Chloroflexota bacterium | reverse complement strand
GCAGCGGGGGATCAATCCCCCTTACTTGCCGCAAAGACCGTTTTCCTGCTGTGTTGCGGCGTAAGCCCGACTCGTCGGGCGCTGCTTCGTAGCACGGGCACTTCATGCCCGTGCGGGCTGCTTGCCAAATTCACGTCTTTGTGTTATGATAACGCCCGTTAAGCGCCTGTAGGCGGGCTTTCCGCCCCCGACATCGGGTTCGGGGGCAATCCCGTGGAAAGGAGGTACACCGTCTAGTGCGCAGTTACGAGTTAGTCTTCATCGTTCACCCAGAGTTGGATGGAGATGATCTCACCGCCACCATTGAGAAAGTCCAGAGTCTGATTGGACGTAACGGCGGTAAGGTCACACAAGTAGAGCCCTGGGGGTTGCGCCGACTGGCCTATCCCATTCAGAAGCAATGGGAAGGCCAGTATGTATTAATGCGGCTTGAAATGGAACCCCAGGGTGTGGCTGCGTTGGAACATGATCTTAAATTGGTTGAGGAGGTTATGCGTCACCTGATCGTGCGCGTTGAAGTTGAATAAGAGCCTATCCGAAGAATGTTCGTAGTATGCGCTTCAGCGCGTTGAAATGTGCACTACGAGCCTTTCGCGGATTTTTCGAATAGGTTCTAAGACACCAGGCAACTTGGAAAGCCGGTTGTCGTGCGACATCGGACTCGATCGGATGGGTTGTGGGGGGTGAGAGCGCTATGGCAAGGGGTTTGAACAAGGTGATGGTTATCGGACACGTGGGGCGTGACCCTGAGATGCGTTACATGCCCAGCGGACGGCCGGTGACATCGTTCAGTGTCGCCACCACCCGCAGTTGGACGAATGCAGAAGGCGAGCGTCGCGAGGAAACCGAATGGTTCAACGTGGTGGCGTGGGGCAACTTGGCCGAGATTTGCAAGCAGCATCTTCGCAAGGGACAGCAGGTATACATTGAGGGGCGCTTGCAAACACGCAGTTGGGAAGATCAGGAGGGGAGGAAACGCTTCCGTACAGAATTGGTTGCAAACGAAATGATCTTATTGGGCAGCCGCCGTGGGGCTTCTTCGGAGGCAATCGAAGCCACCGCTGGAAGTGGGGAAGAGTTTCCTTTTTGACCCGGAATCTGGCGAATTTTGGAGTCCCCACGTTTACGATATGACAACTGATGAACCGCAAGATATGGGGGTCGTAGTGGCGACTTCAGTCGCTCCGACCTCGCTTTGAACGACTGAAGTCGTTACTACGAGCAAAATCGCAGTACCCGGTCAGCATACAAGTCGTGGGAGGTGTAAGCATTGACAGAACAAGAGAATCCAAGTGGGCGTGAGCGTAGAGGGACACGGAACCAGCGACGCGGACAGCGTCGGTTTGGGCGGCGTCGTAAGGTATGCATTTTCTGCAGGGAGAAGGTCACCCACATTGACTACAAGCAAACTGATGTGCTTCGATCCTTTCTGACCGAGCGTGGTAAAATCCGACCACGGCGCCAGACGGGCACGTGTGCCAAACATCAACGCCAATTGGCGATGGCGATCAAGCGCGCTCGCCACCTGGCGTTGTTACCGTTCGTTGTGGAGCCCAAGCAGATGGGACGCTAAAGTGTGAGAGAATGGAATGACGAAGAAGGCCAAGAGGCATGTGCCAAAGGAACTGACGCGCAGGCAGCGCTCCCGCCTGGAGCGGGAAAAGCGCATGGAGAGGCTCCTATTGTGGGGCGTGGTCATCGTAGGGATTCTGATCGTTGGCATTCTGGGCTACGGTCTGATCGTCGAAAAGGTCATCAAGGCCCGCCGACCCGTCGCCATTGTGGGCAGTACTCCTATCACGACAGCCGAGTTTCAGGCCCGGGTGCGCTTCATGCGGATGCGGATGCAGAGCGAACTCCAGTACTGGCTTCGAGAGCAACAGGCTCTCGATCCGACAGATCAGAGTGCGCAGTTCTATCTGGAATATATCCAGAATAACATCCGTGACTTGCAGACCGAGTTGTCGTCGGAGAATGCTCAAGCCATCGGGGAACAGGCGCTCAATCAGTTGATTCAAGAAGAATTGGTGCGTCAGGAAGCGGAACGTCGTGGCATCACTGTTACACCCGACGAGGTACAGCAGGCGATTGAACGCTACTTCGGTTATGAGCGGAATCCTCCTACTCCCATACCGACACCTACCTCAACGACCCCCTTGACGCCGACAAATGTACTCACTCCCACATCAACTGCCGTCCCGTTGCCGACACCGACTAGAATGACCGAGCAGGAGTTCCGTCAACTGTATGATAAGTATCTGAACCAATCCTTGAAACCATTAGGCATTTCGGAGCAGCAATATCGTTCCTGGGCTGAGGCATCGCTGTTGATTGAGAAGTTGCGGGAGCAGATGATCGCAGAAACCCCCACTATGGCCGATCAGGTCAAACTGCGCATCTTGATCGTGGACAGCGAGGAGCGGGCGAATGAACTGGCTGCCCGGTTGGACGCGGGAGAGGACTTTCAGACGTTGGCAGACGAGTTGGAGGGGGATGAGGAGGTCACCGGATACGGTACCGAGTTGGACTGGTTACCCAGGAGTATGCTGGAAAGTCGTCTTGGCCAGGAATTAACTGATCTGGCATTCAACCTGAAGGTGGGAGAACACAGCCAGCCGGTGTTGAGTCAAGATGGCACGCAGTATATCATCATCGAGGTGATGGG
>QMOC01000516.1 GCA_003648085.1 Chloroflexota bacterium | reverse complement strand
GGGTGCCCAAGATTCGCCAGTTGGACGCCGAAGCACCGCTGACGCTGGTTTACATGAACAACCACTGGCGGGGGCAGGCGGTGGGCACGGCGCGGCAGTTGAGAATGTTGATGAAGTCCTATACCACCAACATCGCGTCGCCGAAGGAGTAGAAGCGGTAGCGCAGGCGAATCGCCTCGGCGTAGGCGCGGCCCAGCAGTTCCTTACCGGCGAAGGCTGTCACCAGCATCAAAAGCGTCGAGCGCGGCAGGTGGAAGTTGGTGATCAGTGCGTCCACGACGCGAAACTCGTAGCCGGGGTAGATGAACAGATCCGTCGCCCCCTCAAAGGGCCGCACAACTTGGGTTTTGGGCTTTGGGCTTTGGGCTTTGATTGCTGCTGTCTCCAGCACCCGCACGCTCGTCGTCCCCACCGCTACCACGCGGCGTCCCCCTCGCTTGGCCTGATTCACCTGTTCGGCCACCTCCGGCGGGAGCACGCAGTACTCGGTGTGCATGCGGTGGTCTTCGACGCGCTCCTCACTCACCGGGCGGAAGGTATCGAGCCCGATGTGCAGGGTGACGAAGGCGGAGCGTACCCCCATTTCCCGCAACCGGCGCAACAGTTCGGGCGTGAAGTGGAGGCCGGCGGTGGGCGCTGCCGCCGAGCCGGGAGTGTGCGCGTAGACGGTCTGGTAGCGCTCGGTGTTTTCCAGAGGGGTGTGGATGTAGGGCGGCAACGGTGTGACGCCCACCTGCTCCGCCAACGGCAGCACAGGCCGGTCGAAGGAGAGAACGCGCATCCCCCGCTCTCCCTCCTCGACCACCTCGGCCACCGCGCCGGTAGGCCGACCGTCGGGGCCGTCGAGTAGCGTCAGGTGTAGTCCCGCCCGGATATGCCTCCCCCTGACCAACGCTTCCCACGTATCGTCGGCGCGCGGGCGTAGCAGCAGGATCTCCACCCGCCCGCCGGTCGGTTTGCGGGCAAAGAGCCGGGCTGGGATGACCCGGCTCTCATTGTGTACCAGCAGGTCGCCCGACCTCAGAAACTCCGGCAGGTCGTAGAAGTGCCGGTGGATGATCTCACCGGTGCGCCGGTCTACCACCATCAAGCGGGAGGCGTCGCGGGGCTCGATAGGGGTCTGGGCGATCAGTTCGGGTGGCAGTTCGTAGTCGAACTCAGCGGTCTTCACCCTACTCCTCATAGAATGCCAACGCCAACTGGCCGCAGCGGATGATGTCGCCGCTGCGCACGCGGACCGGCTGACCAGGCGGTACGGGTGTGTCGTTGAGAAAGGTGCCATTGGTGCTATGGAGATCCTCCAGCAGCCAGCCCTCGGGACGATGCAGCAGTCGAGCGTGACGGCGCGAGACGCCCGCCAGGCCGCCACCGTGAGGCCCTAAGTCCACATCGGGCGAGGGTGTGAGGTTGGGGTCAGCCCGTCCGATCAGCACTTCCTCCTGCTGGGGGAGGAGCAGCACCGCTCCTGTGCCTCTGACGAGCAGGCGAGGACCGGTCGCGGCTGAGTGCTTGCCGAGACGGATCGTGGCACCGGCCGGCGCGACGACCTGTGATGGGGGCGCGATGGCCTGCGCCGTGGCCCCCGGCAGGCGTGAGAGATCGTCCACCAGCGCCTCCATAGTGGGATAACGCTCCGCTGGATCCCGCGCCAGCGCCCGCAGGATCACAGCCTCCAGTTGAGGCGTGATGGCCGGGTTGAGGCGACAGGGGGGGACAGGGGACTCGCGCAGCCGCAGAAGCATCATTTCGAAGGGAGTATCGGCCTCAAAGGGGATGTGGCCGGTGAGCAACTCATACAGCACAACGCCCAGACTGTAAATGTCGCTGCGATGATCCACTTCCTCACCGGCGGCCTGTTCGGGTGAGAAATAGGCCGGTGTACCGATGCTGGTACCGGGCCTGGTGATGCTTCGCCGACCGCCCAGCAGTTTGACCAGACCAAAGTCGGCCAGCAAAGGCCAGTCGGGGCGGGCTAGGAGGATGTTGGCCGGTTTCACGTCACGATGCACAATATCCTGCGAGTGAGCGTAGGCCAGGGCACGGCCCACCGGGATGATCAACCGCGCTACGTCCGGCCACTCCATAGGTTGCCCGGTCAGACGGGCCTTGAGTGTGCCACCGGGCACGTATTCCATCACAATGTAGGCAATACCCTTCTCCTCACCGTAATCGTAGATGGTGAGGATATTGGGATGACGGAGAGCAGCGATGGCCTTGGCCTCGCGGCGAAAGCGAGCCAGGAACTCCTGATCGCCCACCTGGCCCATCTCCAGCACCTTGAGCGCCACCCAGCGCTCTAGTTGGGGTTGGTAGGCGCGGTAGACTCTTGCTATCGCGCCCCGGCCAATCTCCTCAGCAATGCGATAGCCGCCCAGTGTGCGCCCGATCCAGTCCCTCATCGCACACCCCGCAAAGTTACAGTTAATTGCTTCTCACCACCGGTCATCTCCAACCCCGCATCTAGGGAAACACCGCCCGCAGAGTGTAGGGTGTGTCGCTATTATAACCCGATTCTGTGTAGATACGAATAGAGTACCAACCCCAATACACATCACTTTCGACGTGATAGGGTGGTTGCCAGGCACGATCTAATAGGACTCCATCCTGATCGTACAACAGCAACTGAACACCCTCACCGGTGTGGTTCATTAGATCCACTGTGATCCGTCCTAT
>QMOC01000515.1 GCA_003648085.1 Chloroflexota bacterium | reverse complement strand
TGAACACTGGCGCGGGTTTCCGATCCCGATGCCGTCCCCCCCCACCTCCTGGGCCTCCGGCCCAGAGCGTGTGCTGGTCTGGATGCTCAGGATCCTGCGTGACGTGGTCGGGATACTGGTGATTGCAGCAGCAGCGAGTCTGGTGGCGTTGATCTGGCCCGAGCAGACGACGCGGCTCGGCCGAACCCTGGTCGAGGCTCCGGGGACCAGTTTTGGAATCGGCCTGTTGACAGCCATAGCCGCCACCGTGCTCATCATCGCACTGGCGATCACCGTCTGCCTGTCACCAATCGCGGCGCTGGCGGCACTCGCCCTGGGCGCGGCCGGGTTGTTCGGCTGGATCGCCATCGGTGCGCTGGTCGGGGAGCGGCTGCTGCGGGCGCTCAACGCCCGCGAGGTCGCGCCGCTGTGGGCCGCCGGGCTGGGGACATTGCTCATCACGCTGGTCAGCGCCGGGCTGAGCGTCGCTCTCTGCCTGGCTCCGTTCGGATGGCTGATCGTCTTCGTCCTGGGCTGCCTGGGGCTGGGCGCGGTCGTGCTGACCCGCTTTGGCACCGTGGACTACGCTCCCGGCACTACTTGAATAGATTGAAGTGCGAGGTCCGCCTGATGATCTTCATCAGATTCCCAGGTCTTTGAACAGATCCTCAAGAGTGTTAAAACTCTCCAAGTGCTGGCGAGTTCTTGCCTGCTCCAGTGCCTCTGCCGTCACGTCGTTGGGTATCCTGACCGCGAAGGGCAATCCGCGCTCAAGTTCTACGTACTTGTAGAACAACGTGATGGCTTGCGTTGCGGTCAGACCCAACTTTTTGAACACCTCTTCTGCGCTGCGCTTGAGATCGGGGTCAATCCTGGCAGAAATGACCGCTGTCTTAGGCATAATGAAGCACCTCTCGCTGGATTTGTGCTGCTATTGTATATACATTATATCACAGACCACTGTAAAGCACAACCGACTCCAGTGCCTCGACCAGCCGGGCGTTCTGAGCCGGAGTCCCCACGGTGATGCGCAGAAAGTGAGGCAGGTCGTACCCGCCGCAGGCCCGAACGATGACCCCTCGCTCCAGCAGCATCTGCGCGACCGTCGTCGCCTGCGGGCCGATCTCGACCAGGACGAAATCGGTGTGGCTTTTTATGTAGCGCAATCCCAACCGCTCGAACTGCTCATACAGGAAGAGCCGGCCGGCATGGTTGACCGCCACCGACTCTTTCAGGAAAGCCTCATCCTTCAGGGCGGCAACGCCCGCGACCTGGGCCAGCAGATTGACGGCAAAGGGTTCCTTGACCCGGTTCAGCGGGGCCAGAACCTCCGGATCGGCCACCGCGTATCCCAGCCGAATGCCGGCCAATCCGTATGCTTTGGAGAAGGTGCGCATCACCAACACGTTCCCCCGGCCCTCCCGGATGTAGCGGAGAGTGTCCGGGAACTGATCCGAATCAACGAACTCGTAGTACGCCTCGTCGAAGACCACAAGGACGTGATCGGGCACTTTGGACATAAAGGCTTCTACCTCATCTGCGGTGACGATCGTGCCCGTGGGGTTGTTGGGGTTGCAGACAAAAATAAGGCGGGTTCTGTCACCGACCGCCCCCGCCATAGCCTCCAGGTCCAGACCGTAGTCCCTCAGCGGCGTCTTGACCAGCCTCGCTCGCATCACGTGGGTGTAAATGTCGTATACGGGGAACGAGGAGCGACTGACGATGACCTCGCTCTCCTCATCCAGGTATGCCAGGCAGACCTGCACGATGATGCCGTCCGCTCCGTTGCCCACGGCGATCTGCTCCGGCCCGACCCCCAAGTGTTCCGCCAGCGCGTGGCGCAGGTAATAACTCTGCCCGTCCGGGTAAAGGTTCAGGCGAGGGAGCGCCCTCTCTATAGCCGCCAGCGCCTCGGGCGGCGGGCCTAGCGGATTCTCATTGGACGCCAGTTTGATCACGTCTTTCAGACCGTACTCCCTCTGCACCTCCTCGATGGGCTTGCCGGGCACGTAGGGTTTGATGGCATCCAAACCACGCTGGGGTTTGACGTGTGTCATTCTTCAACTCCTCCGTATTACCCGCACATCCCCTATCACCAGCCCATCCGGGAACACGAAGACCGGGTTCAGGTCAATTTCCGCGATCTCAGGGTAGTGGAAGGGGAGGTGGGATAACTTGACCAGCAGGTTCGCCAGAGCGTCCAGGTCGCAGGGCCTCTGCCCTCGGACGCCCTCAAGGATGGGGTAGGCCCGTATCTCCCGTATCATCGCCTCGGCCCGGGCGCGGTTCACCGGTGCGACCCGCAGGGAGATGTCGTGCCAGACCTCGGTGTAGATGCCCCCCAGGCCAAAGGCAACGACAGGGCCGAACTGGGGATCGCGGGAGAGGCCCACCAGCACCTCCTGAGCGCCCCGTATCAGCGGGTAGATGACCACGCCCCGGAAATCCTTATCGGCGGCGGCCCGTCGTATCCTCTCATAAGCAGCCAGCGCCGCCTCGTCGTCGCGTATGTCCAGGACCACCCCACCCCACTCCGACTTGTGCACGATGTCTGGCGCGACGACCTTCATCACCACGGGGTAACCGATCTCGCGGCAGCCTCGCACCGCCTCATCCGCACTGGTAGCAGAGCGAAATTCGGGCACCGGAAAGCCGTTCTCCCGCAGCCAGGCCATCGCCTCAGGCTCCAGCGTCGGCACCTCACCCC
>QMOC01000514.1 GCA_003648085.1 Chloroflexota bacterium | reverse complement strand
TCCCCTATCCCTGCGCCCTTACATCTCCTGTTCCTGCTTCTTGCATCTTGCTCCTTTCTCTGCTATCATTCCACCCGATGTCCGAGCAACTTCGTGGCACCGTCGAGCGCGTCACTTATTACAACGAGGAGACCGGCTACTCCGTCATCCGGCTAAACGTGCCGGGCCGGGGCGACCTGGTCACCGTCGTCGGCAACCTGCCGGAGGTGCAACCGGGTGAGAGCCTGCGGCTGGAGGGGCGCTG
This sequence comes from Chloroflexota bacterium, assembly GCA_003648085.1. Classification (GTDB taxonomy): domain Bacteria; phylum Chloroflexota; class Anaerolineae; order B4-G1; family B4-G1; genus B30-G15. Next base: position 2,449 of record QMOC01000514.1, on the reverse strand, counting down.
GACGACCCATCCTCAGTATGGCCGTCAGTTCAAGGCTGAGCGATGCGAGCAGGTTCTTCCGGCCACGGTCGAGGGCATCCGGCGCTACCTGGGCTCAGGGCTGGTCAAAGGGGTGGGACCGGTCACGGCAGCGCGCATTGTGCAGCGCTTTGGCACCGACACACTGCGCGTTCTGGACGAGGAACCCCATCGGCTGCGGGAGGCGCTGGGCGTGGGGCCCAAGCGGGCTGCCGCCATCGCCAAAGCCTGGGAGGAGCAGAAGCACATCCGCGAGGTGATGCTGTTCCTCCAGAGCCACGGTGTCACCACCGGTCTGGCCGTCAAGATCTACAAGACCTACGGAGATGACGCGCTGCGGGTGGTGCAGGAGGACCCTTACCGGCTGGCCCGCGACATCTGGGGGGTGGGTTTCAAGACCGCCGACAAGATCGCCCGCGACCTGGGGCTGCCGCCCGACGCCCCGTCCCGCATCCAGGCTGGCGTGGCCCACGCGCTGGGCCAACTGGCCGACGAGGGTCACGTCTACGCGCCGGAGGAGGAACTGGTAGCGGAGGCGGCCCGCCTGCTTGATGTCTCCCCTGACCTGGTCAGGGTGGCCATTGAAGACCTGGACGCCGACGAGGTGGTACGCCGTGAGACGCTGATCTATCCCACCGCCGAGGCTCGTAGAGGTGCGGTCACCATGCCCCTGCGCGAAGAGCGAGCCGTCTACCTGACCCCGTTCTACTACGGTGAGATCGGCGCCACCCGTCGTCTCCAGGCACTGGTCGAGAACCCCACCACCCGCCTGTACCCCTTTCGCAGTGTGGACTGGGACGCGCTTCTCGCTCAAGCCACCCGCGATTCCGCCATCGAACTCTCGCCCCAGCAGCGGGAGGCCGTGCGGGCCGCGCTTACCCACAAGGTGACAGTTCTCACAGGAGGCCCCGGCACCGGCAAGACCGTCAGCGTGCGCACCGTCATCGGTGCGCTGGAGGCGATGGGGTGCCGCTATGCCCTCTGTGCCCCCACCGGCCGCGCCGCCAAGCGCCTCTCGGAGGCCACGGGCCGCCCGGCCAAGACCATCCACCGCTTGCTGGAATACTCCCCCCAGGAGGGGTTCCGCCGCAACGAGGAGCATCCGTTGGGGGTGGATTGTCTCATCGTAGACGAGGCTTCGATGCTCGATCTCCTACTGACCAATCATCTGCTCAAAGCGGTGGACCCGGCCGCGCACGTCCTCCTCGTTGGCGACGTGGACCAACTTCCCTCCGTCGGCGCGGGCGACGTCCTGCGCGACATCATCGCGTCGGGTCGGGCTGCCGTCGTGCGCCTGACCACCATCTTCCGCCAGGCCGCCGATAGCGGCATCGTCGTCAACGCTCACCGCGTCAACCGGGGGCAGATGCCCATCCTCAACCGTTTCGATGACTTCTACTTTTTCTCCAAGCAGGATCCGCAAGAAGCGGCTGACTTGCTTGTGGATATCGTGCGGCAACGGATTCCGCGCAAGTTCGGGTTGGACCCGGTGAACGACGTCCAGGTGCTGGCGCCGATGTACCGCGGGGCGTGCGGGGTTGCCAACCTCAACGCCTGTCTGCAGGAGGCGCTCAATCCCGCCTCCCCGCGCAAGGTCGAACGGCGGCTGGGCGGGCGGGCCTTCCGCGTGGGCGATAAGGTGATGCAGGTGCGTAATAACTACGACAAGGATGTTTACAACGGCGACATCGGCCGGGTGACGGGGATAGATCCGGTGGAGCAGACGCTGACAGTGACGATAGATGACCGGCCCGTGATCTACGACTGGGGCGAGGTTGACGAACTGGTGCACGCTTTTGCCGTGTCGGTGCATAAGTCGCAAGGCTCCGAGTACACCGCCGTAGTGATGCCGGTGCTGACGCAGCACTACCTGATGCTACAGCGCAACCTGCTCTACACCGGTATCACGCGGGCCAGACGACTGGTCGTGCTGGTGGGGACGCGGAGAGCCATCGCCATCGCCGTGCACAACGACAAGGTGCGGGAGCGGCACAGCGGGCTAGAGGTGCGATTAAGAACCTATCCGAAAAGCACTGGGAACGACTGAAGTCGTTACTACGGAGTTACTACGGATTTTTGTAGTAGCGATTTCAACCGCTTGGGGAAGGACTGGGAACGACTGAAGTCGCTACTACGGGTTTTTCGGATAGATATTCCAATACCCGTGAATGAAATCATCAAAACGAGTGCCGGACCTCGCCGATCGTTGAGCGGCGGGTCCGGCACCTACGTTTATGGTGGGCCACTGCCTGGCTGACCTAACTTGTAACTGCTCAGCCATCCCCAGGCAGAGCGTTGAAACATATTCTTTAGCGCAACAATTGTGCAACGAGAGCCCAAACCGTTCAAAACGAACCAAAAACAGAACTTTTCCAACCGAATAGCCTTGAGGTAAACTCATCGTGGATACCCTAACCAGGAGGTTCACGAT
>QMOC01000513.1 GCA_003648085.1 Chloroflexota bacterium | reverse complement strand
GAGAAGTTGTCCACGATGATGATCTCTTTCTCCCACTCCGGCCCCAGGTCTACCGCTCGGACCCGATCCAGGACAGTCAGGATGGTGTCTCGTTCGTTGTAGCAGCAGATGATGATGGAAAGTTTCATATCGGTTTCAGGTTTCGGGTTTTGGGTTTCAGGTTGCGCATCCAAAGAAGTCGGCGAAGGCTTCGAGCACATAGGCGATGTGGACGTCATCCAGGCCGGGGTAGACGCCGACGAAGAAGGTGGAGCGCAGGACGAGGTCGGAGTTGGGTAAATCGCCTACGGTGCGGTGCTCGATGTGACGGTAGCCGGGCTGCCGGACGATGTTGCCGGCGAAGAGCAGCCGCGTCTCGATGTTGCGCCTCTCCAGCCAGATGGTCAGGTCGCGGCGGGTGAAAGGCGCACCGGGCCGCACGGTGATGGGGAAGGCGAACCACGACGGGTCGGCCCGCTCGCTCCAGGTCGGCAGGATCAGGAACTCTTCGTAGGGCTTCAATCCCTCGTAGAGGCGGGCGAAGTTGCGCTTGCGGGCGGCGATGAAATCGGGCAGTTTGTCCAATTGCGCCAGCCCGATGGCGGCCTGGATGTCGGTCAGTTTGAGATTGTAGCCGATCTCGACGAAAAGGTAGCGGTGGTCGTAGGGCTCGTCCAGGCCGGGAATCTCCCACTCGAAGCGGCGGCCGCAGGCTCCTTCGGGGGGACTGTCGTGGTTGCACCAGCAGTCGCGGCCCCAGTCCCGCACACTGCGGGCGATGCGGGCCAGAAGAGGGTCGTCGGTGACTACCGCGCCGCCCTCGCCGGTGGTGATGTGGTGGGCGGGATAAAAACTCAGCGTCGCCAGGTCGCCGAACGTGCCAACCATCTGATCATCGTAAGTTGAGCCCAGCGCGTCGCAGGTGTCCTCAATGACGTAGAGGCCGTGGGTGCGGGCAAACTCCATCACCGGCTCCATCTCGACCGGGTTGCCCAGCGTGTGGGCGAAGAAGAGGGCGCGGGTGCGGTCGGATAGGGCCGGCTCCAGTTGTGCCGGGTCCAGGTTATAAGTGCCCAACCGGCAGTCCACGAACACCGGCACCAGCCCGTTCTGCACGATGGGGGCGACGGTGGTAGGGAAGCCCACCGCCGGCGTGATGACCTCGTCGCCGGGCTGCAGCGGGCGCTCCAGCCGATGCGAGCACAGCGCGGCGAGCGCCACCAGGTTGGCCGAGGAGCCGGAGTTGACCGCCAGGGCGTGGCGCAGGCCGATGTACTCCGCCAGCCGCTGCTCGAACGCTTCGGCGCGGGGGCCGGCGGTGAGCCAGAAATCGAGCACTGCCTCCACGGCGGCCACCAGTTCCCGCTCGTCGTAGACCCGGCCGGCATATTGCAGCCGCGTCTGACCGGGGACGAAGGGCCGGGAGGCGTGGGCCTGCTGGTAGTAAGCGGCCACCAGATCCAGAATCTGCTTACGAATGAGATTGGCACTAGAATCAGTCATGGAAAGCGCCGATAAATCTGATTGCGATGGAGAACGCGGCGGAACTCGATCAAGCGGCGATCGAAATCCAGGCGCAAACCTATGCGGTAGTCACCTACACGGATGCGGTAGTAATCCTTGTACCCTCTAAGTTTGATTGTCCTCCCTCCCAGAAATGGGTCCTGCCTGATTTCCTCCCCAAAAGCGATGCGTTTCACACGTGCCCGAACCGAGTGAGGGAGACGCTCATAGTCCTTACAAGAACGTGGTGGCGTAAATCGTCTCCCACATCACGCGGTCCCCTGAGCCTCCATCCGCTCCACATAGGCTATTGCCGCTTCTCTGGAGAGCATTTCGTCCTCTTCTGTTTCGGCGATCAACAGGCCAAAGAATAGGTCCTCCAACGCTTCCAGCACTTCTCTCTGTCGAGCAGCGGACAACTGATGAATAGCCTGAACAAGTTGTTCTACACTGAGTTCTATAGGAATCGTGACAGTCTTAGACATTCCTCACCTCCCGTGCCCAGCCTATCGTGCGTCTCAATCCCTCCTCCAACCCCACCCGTGCCCGCCAGCCGGTCAGCCGGGCCGTGCGGTCGGCGTCGGCGACCAGGTGCATGACCTCGCCGGCCCGGTAGGGCAGAGCGCCCGCCAGGATGCGCCCCCGCGCTCCCGTCAGCGCCCAGATGCGCTCCACCACTTCGCGGACGGCGTGTGCCTGCCCCGTCCCCAAATCCAGGCTCTGCCCCTCAATGTCCGGCGCGGTCGCTGCGGCCAGCATTCCCTCCACCACGTCCTCTACGTAGACGAAATCCCGCTCCTGCTCACCCGGCGTCATCGGGAAATCCTCCCCGGTCAGCGCGGCGCGGATGGCGGCCGGGATGAGCGTATGCATCGGCTGCCCCGGCCCGTAGACCTGGAAGGGTCGCACGGTGACGACGGGCAGGCCGTGTGCCCGCCAGTACATCCGCCCGAAGGCCCAGGCGGCCACCTTCGAGGCAGCGTAGGCGTTGAAAGGGTCCAACCCCTCAATCGCCTCCCGCGCCCCGTACTCGTAGCATGTCCCCACCAGCACGATTCGCCGCACATCCCACTCCCGCAGCGCCTCCAGCAGGTGCACCGTGCCACCCCCGTTCACCGCCAGTGCCAGCGCCGGGTCCACGCCGGGGTCGGTGACGCCGACGGCGGCCAGGTGGAAGACGACCTGCGGCGCGGCCTCGGCGACGACGGCGCG
>QMOC01000512.1 GCA_003648085.1 Chloroflexota bacterium | reverse complement strand
GTGCCTGCAGTAGGATGAGGTAGTTCCACAAACATGTCCCGCGCCAACACCTGTGGGTCGGAGAACACCTGATCAATGTAGTTGATGGGAGCGCAAGGGATGCCTGCCTCCACCAGCGCGGCATACCATTCTTCGGAAGTACGGGTCTGAAACCGCTCCTGCAGAATAGGCACCAGGACATCGCGGTGCTCCACCCGCTGCGGATTGGTAGCGAAACGCCCGTCAGCAGCCAGATCGTCCCAGTTGGCCAGCGCGCACAGCCGCTGCCATTGCCGGTCGTTGCCCACACCCACCGCGATCCAGCCATCAGAGGTGGGAAACGGCTCGTAGGGCACGATGTTGGGATGAGCGTTTCCGTAGCGGGCGGGCCGTTCCCCCGAAACCAAGTAGTTGCTGGCCACGTTGGCCAGCCAGGCCACCTGGGAATCGAGCAGCGCGATGTCTATGTACTGGCCCTGCCCGCTCCGCTCCCGCTCGTGCAGTGCGGCCAGGATGGAGGTGGCGGCGAACAAGGCCGCCGTAATATCCACGATGGCCACGCCCACCTTCATCGGCGGCCCTTCCACGGGGCCGGTGATGCTCATGATCCCGCCCTGTGCCTGGATGATGAAATCATACCCGGGACGGTCGCGGTAGGGGCCGCTCTGGCCGTAGCCGGTGATGGCGCAGTAGATCAGCCCTGGGTTTAGTTCCCGCAGCGTCTCGTAACCCAGCCCCCACTTCTCCATCGTTCCCACGCGGAAGTTCTCCAGTAACACATCCGCTTGACTGGCCAGATCGCGTATGATGTTCCGCCCTTCTTGACTTTTCAGGTTGAGGGTGATGCTTTTCTTGTTGCGATTGACGGAGAGATAGTAAGCAGATTCACCGCCAGCCCACGGCGGACCCCATTGGCGGGTGTCGTCGCCGTGACCTGGCCTCTCGACCTTGATGACTTCGGCCCCCAGATCGGCCAGCATCATGGAAGCGTAGGGCCCTGCCAGGACCCGGGAGAGATCGAGCACCAGTATGTCCGCCAACGGGGGAGTAGTACTGATATTGCTCATATGATGACCCACTTTGACCAGGCGATAGGACAAGGTCTCTATCAGTCGAGTCCGGCCAGGGTCTCCCGTAACTCGTCATCGCCGATGTCAAAAGTCAGGCCACGGGGTGGCAACGGCTCGGTCAGGAAGAAATCGGGCAGGCGGTCATCCTGTGGACCGAAGCCGGCCGCCCGGTTGAAGGCCAGTTCGCGCCGGAGCGTCTCCCGCCCCATAGTCCACAGGTCGTCCATGCTGAACTCGCGTCCCAGGCGCCCCTTGAGCATATCCAACAACAGGCTATTGTCCGCCAGGATCGGTCCCCGGGTGAACCAGCAGAGGCCTACGCTATCGAAAATGACGGCCAGTTTCTGGAGATAGCGCGAAAGATCAACCTGGTGTTCGCGCTGCGTCGTGTCCAGCCTGCCTACACCAGGGAGAACGGTGCCAGGCAGCGCATTGCCGGCGGTGTGATCGGCGCCCATGGGCGAGGTGGCATAGGTGACGCCAGTACCTTTGAGAGCGCGGGGATCGTAGGCCGAGAGGCCCTGGCCTTTCACGACGGGTACATGGGAGACGCCAAAGACCCGCCCAGTGACGGCCGCGCCATGGCCCAATACCCGACCCAACGGTGTACCCGCGCCGATCTCCTCAATCAAGGCAATCGCTCGCTCGCCGTCGCCAAAGTCGGCCAAACCGGCCTCCATCGCCACGGCCAGCGTATCCCCTGTCTCTATCGTATCAAGGCCATACTCGTCGCAAAGATGGTTCATACGCGCAATGACATCCAGATCGCCGATGCCACAGTTGGCCCCCAGCAGGACGATGCTCTCGTACTCAAAGCCCCGCGTTTGCTCCTTGCCGTTTTCGTCTGGAAAGACGTTGGAGCAGCGAATGACGCAGCCAGGCATGCAAGGATGCGTTGTTTGGCCTCCCCGCGCGACGATCAGGTCGTGAAGGGCCTCACCGCTGATGTGCTCGGCCTTCTCGAACACACCGCTGCGAAAGTTGCGGGTGGGCAGTCCGCCCAGTTCGTTGATGACATTGACCAGCACGCTGGTGCCATAGACCGGCAAGGATTTGCCGGTGGAAGGATGCTCGCGCAACGCCTGGGCGAAGCGGCGCGTTGTCTGGCGAAACAACCCGGCATCGGCCAATGGGACAGGATCGCTTCCCGAATCATCCACGACGATGGCCTTGAGCCCCTTGGCTCCCATCACGGCTCCTAACCCACCCCGGGCTGCGTGGCGGGCGGGCACGCCGTCCAGATCGGTGACGCCAATGGCTGCCGCTGAGAGGCGCATCTCCCCCGCCGGACCGATGGCCAAGACGGCCGTGCGCCGGCTCCGCCCGGACCGGAGGCGAGCGACGGTCTCATAGATCGTCTGCCCGACCAGATGGGTGGCATCCAGTAGCCCCACTCCCGCAGGGGTGACCTCCAACGTGAACCATTGCCCGCTGGCGGCCTGCCCCTCGACGACCAGGGCAGTAACACCCAGGCGCGCCAGCGCGGCGCCAGGCAGGCCGCCGACGTTGCTCTCCTTGATGCCGCCGGTCAGCGGGCTTTTGCCTCCCACCGAGAGACGGCCCGAACTGGAAGCGATCGTCCCCCCCAGCAGCCCCGGTGCAAGGACCAGCCTGTTGGCCGGCCCCAGCGGATCGGCTGTAGGAGGT
>QMOC01000511.1 GCA_003648085.1 Chloroflexota bacterium | reverse complement strand
CGAGCCTTCCAGTGGAAAAGGCTCGCCGGAGGCTCCGCTGCGCTTAAGCCTCCGGCTCAAAAGCGAAGCCCCTTCGGGGCTGAGGTGAGCCCGCAGGGCTTTGTTGGCTGAGCCCGGTGGTTCACCGCCGGGCGGACGATTGAGCCATTGACACCTTTCAGTTCTCAGGCTATAATCAAATTGTAGGGGGGAGCAATGACCATCAAATTCGGCACCGATGGCTGGCGTGCTGTCATCTCTGATACCTTCACCTTTGCCAACCTGCGGCTGGTGGCCCAGGCCATCGCCGACTATGTGTTGGAAGAGGCTGGCGACGACCAGCCTGAGGTCGTCGTCGGCTTCGACACCCGCTTTCTATCCGACCGCTACGCGGCCGAGGTGGCCCGTGTCATGGCCGGCAACTCCATCATCGCCCACCTCACCCGTGCCGACGCCCCGACCCCGGCCATCTCCTACGCTGTCGTCCACAAAAAGGCCATCGCTGGCGTGATGATCACGGCCAGCCACAACCCACCGCGCTACAACGGCCTCAAACTCAAGGCTGCCTTCGGCGGAGCGGCGCTGCCGGAGCAGGCTCACCGCGTCGAAGCCCACCTGGTGCGCAACCAGGAGGCGGCTCGCGGCCCCAACGTGATGGACTATCAGACGGCGCTGGATCGGGGGCTCATCCGCCGCTTCGATCCGGCCTGGGTCTATTACGAGCACCTCGGCCACCTGGTGGACCTGGACGTGATCTCAGATGGCGAACTGCGGGTCGTGACCGATGCGATGTACGGCTCGGCCCGCAAGTGCATCGCCGATATGCTGGCCCGCACCCGATGTCGGGTACACGAGATCCGGGGTGAGATGAACCCCGGCTTCGGCGGCATCCACCCCGAACCCATCGCCCGCTACCTGAGCGCCCTGGGGGCAGCCATCCAGTCCTACCACGCCGACGTGGGGCTGGCCACCGACGGGGACGGCGACCGCATCGGCGCGATGGATGCCCACGGGAACTTCGTGGATGCGCATCACATCTTCGCGCTGGCACTCCGCTACCTGGTCGAGGAGCGGGGGTGGAGTGGGGCGGTCGTCAAGAGCGTCTCCACCACCCGCATGGTGGACCGGCTGGCGGCGCGTTACGGCCTGCCGCTGGTGGAGACACCCGTGGGCTTCAACCACATCGCCGACTACATGCTGAACGGTGACGTGCTCATCGGTGGGGAGGAGTCGGGTGGGCTCAGCATTAAGGGCCACATCCCGGAGGGGGATGGCGTGCTGATGGGGTTGCTGTTGCTGGAGATCATCTCGGCGGCCGGCGCTCCGCTGCACGAACTGGTGGCCGGTCTCCAGGCCGATGTCGGCCCGGCCTGCTACACCCGCCGTGACATCCCGCTCCGCCGTCCCGTCGCCAAGGCGGAGATGGTCGCCCGGCTGACCGAGGACGTGCCGGACTCCCTGGGCGGTCAGGAAGTCGTCGAGGTGAAAACGCTCGACGGGGTCCAGTACCTGCTGGCCGATGACTCCTGGCTCCTGATCCGTCCCTCGGGGACCGAGCCGGTGTTGCGCGTCTATGCTGAAGCGCGTGAACCGGAAATGGTCGAAGTGCTGCTGGCCTACGGCGAGCAGGTAGCCGGTGAGTAATGACGAAATTAGCGAGGTGGAAAATGCAAACATACCGCGTAGAAACAACGATCCCAAGCAACAAGGTGCTCATAATCAAGGAATTGCCTTTCCTGGCAGGTGATAGAGTCGAAGTCATCGTGCGCCGCAGTAAGCGTGAACGAAAGCGTCGTAGACGCTATCCCCTGCGGGGCAAGCCAATTCGTTATATTGATCCATTTGGGAGCGTCGCCGAGGCTGATTGGGAAGTGCTCTAAAAGTTGGCGCATCCACACCGCCGAAAACGTTCGTGGGCTATTTGGCCCCAAGATATTGACAGGGTACCGCTGTGGAAACGGTGAGATCTTTCTTCATCGCCATCGAGGGTGCCATCGGGGTAGGAAAGACGACGCTGGCTCGTCTATTGCAACCTCGCTTCAGAGCCAGGTTGCTGCTGGAGGCCTTTGAGGAAAATCCTTTCCTCTCTGACTTCTACGCCGATCGCACCCGCTACGCCTTCCAGACCCAGATGTTTTTCCTACTGAGCCGCTATCGGCAGCAACAGGCAGTGCCGGCGCTCCTGGCGCGCCGTCCTCTTATCGCGGACTATACCTTCGGCAAGGACAGCCTCTTCGCCCACCTGAATCTGGAAGGAGACGAACTGGAGATGTACGAGCGGCTGTATGAGGTTCTGGCCGCCCGTGTCCCCGTGCCCGACCTCGTGATCTACCTGCGTGCTGATACCGATGTGCTGATGATGCGCATTGCAACCCGCGATCGCGCCTACGAACGGGAGATGGACCGCGCTTATATCGAAAGCGTGCGCCAGGCCTACGAGCGGTACTTCGCTGACTACACGCGGACGCCGTTGCTGACCATTGACACCGATAATCTGAACTACGTCCGAGATGCGGGTGCTTTGGCTTTCGTCGAGGGCCAGGTGCGGACGGCGCTCGGGATCGGGGCCTATCAGCGGCCCTTGCCTCAGGTGGAACTTGTGGGACCGGCGAGGACATCGGTCGCGCCGGCGAGGACGACCTCCGTGACGTCGGGGTGGGACGCGGTGGCAGAGTTCCTGGCGGCGAGCGAGGCGATGGGGCGAGTGGGGGCCGCGCTG
>QMOC01000510.1 GCA_003648085.1 Chloroflexota bacterium | reverse complement strand
CGCGGGGGGAGCAACGGGCGGACGAGGTGGGACATGGCCAGGCCGCTGTGGGGGCGGGACGGTGCGAGGGATAGGAGCGGTCGGCGGCGCGCCGGTGGGCACCCGAGGCATAGCGATAGTGGGGTCGCCCAGTTCACCGGGCACCTCCGCCGTCTCGATGTCGTCGGGCGAGGGGCTCTGGCCGGGTTGGGTGTCTTTGGGTGGTAAGGGTTGGGTAAAGGCTTCGCGCTGCATTGGTTGCATTGTAACACTTTTGGGCCGAAGGTGCAACTTCACCAGGGGTTAGCGTGTTTTAATTCGTGCTAACCCTGGTTGAGGAGGCAGGCGTGGCTTTTCTGAGCGCAGTCGTGATCGCAAGCGGGTATCTGCTGGGCTCAATCCCGGTGGGGTTGCTGGTCGTGCGGGCGGTGACGGGAAAGGACGTGCGCAAGGTCGGTAGCGGGCGTATCGGCGGCACCAACGTCCTGCGAGCCGCCGGGACCTGGGTGGCACTGTTGACCGTATTAGGCGATGGCGCCAAGGGCCTGTTGGCCGTGTGGCTGGCACGAGCGGTCGTGGGTATACCCGCGATCGAGGCGCTGGCCGGTCTCTCGGCCGTGGTCGGTCATAACTACTCGATCTTCATCGGCTTCAAGGGGGGTGCCGGAACCGCGACTACTGTCGGTGGGGCCATCGGCCTATGGCCCTGGAGCGGGGTGATTCTGATATGCGTGGGGGCGGTGGTGATTGCGGCCACGCGCTATGCCTCGCTGGGCTCCATCACCGTTGCGCTGCTGCTCCCAATCATTTTTGCGCTGCGGGCCTGGCTGACGGGCGCGCCGGGGGCCTACTTGATCCACGGGCTGGGTACGATGGCGCTGACGCTGTGGGCGCTGCGGCCCAACACCCGGCGGCTGCTGGAGGGGCGCGAGCGGCGGGTGACATTGCGCAGGAGAGCATAGGTCGGCCTCCAGCGCAGAAGGGGCAGACTTTCCAGTCCGCCGCCTGCACAGGCTAAAAGGCCCACTCCACGGGCGCTGTCCGTAGCACCATCCTACCATCCGGGCCGAGGACGTACTCCATCGGCCCCTGGGGGATACGGTTCTCCACCTGCAAGTAACCGGCATCCATATATTCCCATATCACCTGGAAGGGCGCGGTTCCGGGCACCCACTTTTCCACGATGACGACGCCGTGACCGGGCAGGACGGTGAAGACGACCTGGCGCGGGTCGTCCGGATTCTGCAGGGCTTCCGAGCGAGCGAAGGCCGCCTTGATGCCCCGGGCTTGAGCATCTGTGGCGCACGAAACCAGGTAGTGATAATACGGTGGATCCAAGGGGACGTACTCGACCTGGTGGGGGTCGTAGGCTCCAATGCCGCGATGACCATGCAATTTGGAGCGCGCCACCGGCACCTGCGCGGAGATACCCCACACAGGGCCAAGAGTGATGGTGGGCAGTGGGCCGTTCATATCCATCATCTCGACCGCCTCGGAAGATGGAGGGTCGTTGCGCTTCCCCTCCACGTGGCGCACCAGGGCTCCGCTGCCGTCGGGTTGCACTCCCACGATCACCGCCAGGTCATCATCGGTGATGCTCCCCTTGTCCACGGGGCGGGCACTGCCTGTCACCGTAGCGATGAGGACGCCTAGCGTCGGATCCCACGTGGCGAAGCACCCCTCGCTGTACTGGCTGGCCACGGCGTCCGCCACGGCAGGCACCTGGACCAGGTCGGCGATGCGTACCATCTGGGTGAAGAAGTTGCGCTTCCCCAGTTGTTGACCCGCCACATGCATGGCCTTGGGCGTGTCGAGTCGTCGCCAGAGCGCGGACGGGATGGGTTCTCCCACTACTTTGTGTTCGGTCACCTCTCTGGTGCTGACGGTGGTGACAACGCGCAGCACAATATCGTCGTAGAAAGACGCCAGGTCCTCCGCTTCACTACGCGGGTGAGCACCGACCAAGTCAAAGTGGTACGCCACGAGAGGACAGTCGTCTCCGACCACGAGGAGCACCCGGATGCTCTTGGTCTGGGCCTGCACCAACCGCTCCAGAGCCAAGATGGGACCCCCACGGCGCCCCTGCTCGAAGAGAACGTGGTGGGCCTGAGGCGATAGGCCGGGGAAGGCGTAGTCCGCCGGATCCGGCGGTTCCTTTGTCAGAACGGCCTGGAAGTGATCCAGCAGGCGTCGGAATTCCTCAGGTAGTACGTGTGTCAGTGTGTAGATAGTGGGGGAGCGGCGCAGGTTGAAGCGCCGACGAGCGGTGAAGAGCAGCGCCTGACGCCATCCAATCGGTTCGCCAAAAGGGGCGGTGGTCAGAATGACGTCGGTGTGATCGTCTGGTGTAACCTGGATCTGGTGTCCCTGGAGGCGGAAATGGTGCAGCAGGTTGCTCACCACTTCCTCCAACAGGGGAGTTGTGGGGCCGGGCACAAAGGCCACGTGTATTCTGCGCAACCACGGGTGCGTAGGTTTGGCTGTTGTGGGCTCCTTGAGATGGGAGTTCATACGCCTCTCCTCATGTTCCTACAGCAAGCACGCCTGACGGTTACCTGGTTTGCGGTGTGAAACAGGGTTGGAGGCCCGGCTTCAGCCGGGGAGGGTTGGAAGCCCGGTTTCAGCCGGGGAAACCCCGATAAATCGGGGCCTCCGTCGCGTTGTGTACTGGAAACTACCTGGGCGCTGCCAGGACGCCGATGTTGGAGGCCCGGCTTCAGCCGGGG
>QMOC01000509.1 GCA_003648085.1 Chloroflexota bacterium | reverse complement strand
TCCCCTCCCCCGCGCCGTCGGCGGTTCGCTCTACCAACTCAAGCAGGAAGTGGTAGGCGCAAGCGAGCCGCCGCCTGCGCTCTTCGTCGCTCAGGCCGGGCGAACGGCGCATCTCAACCGCACAAGTGGTGGTCATCGCGCTGCCTCCTGCTCAGCCTGGACTTGGATGTCCTGTTGGTCGGCCGGCCGTAGCAAGCCGCACCGCTCAAGTTCGCGTCGTAGGATGTATCTCACCTGGTCCCGAGGTTCCCGCATCTCCCGTTCCGCCAGTTCGGCCAAAGCGGATCGTTCCGCTCCATCAAGTCGTATGACAATCCTTCGCAAACTTGAACTGGTCATTTCCACACCCCCAGACGGTGGATAGAAACAAAAATGCTGTAACCGACAGTCGGTTACAGCATACCAGAAGTGAGAACGACTAAAAAGGTCTATGATTTATTCTGTCGCCTTTTTATCGCTGCTTTGAATGCATCTCGCACGCCCTTATCGGGCTTCTTGATGTTCGCCTCCTCACAAAACCGCCTGAAAGCATCTTCAATTGATTCGCCGCCGCGTATTCGCTCAAATGCCTTGTCGTACAAGGGATCTGGTCGCCTTCCCGGTTTGCCAAGTCGCAAAGTAATATCACCGCCCGTGCTGGCCTCGGCGGGTGTCGATGTCTGCTGAGCTAAGTCGCTACAATACTTCTGCCAAGTCCAGTCCCGTGCCAAGCGGTTGAAAAGCGCCTTGATCACATCCGCCTGGTGCTTTTGCCGATTGCGGGCTCTCGCATTCCTTTCATCCCGGATTAGTCTAATCATAATAGATAGCAGTCGCTCTCTCTCCCCCGGGTCGGATATAGCAGCGAGTTTATCCCGTTCCTCTTGAGTGAGATCACGGGGCGATGGTAGTGGGGGTCGTCTAACTTCCATCGCTGATTCCTGCAGCCCCGTCTTGAGTAGTTTGATTGTCCCCAGATCGCCCAAATTCTCCTGGCGCATCCTGTAGAGCACGCTTCCTCCTGTGATCTCCTCCCGGTCGAACTCCACCCAGCCGGGGGCAAGGCCAGGGAGGTAACGTTCCACCAGGGCGTCCAGAATGTCCAGGGGGATGGGTATGCGCTCCAAGATAAAGGGCGGGGTCAAGGGGAGAGGCATGCCAGCAGCCGCAATCCCCGCAAGTGTAGGCTCTTTTGTCATTGCTTCACCTCACACAACGCAACGGCCCGCCCCGGCGCTTGCCAGGACGGGCCAAAAGTGCTACACTTTGGTTGCCGGGGCGTCCACTCCGCCCTGGCCGTCGCCCCAGGCGTCCCACCGCCGTGGGGCTTCTGTTTAACTGCCTGACATTGTAACATAAGCACTTAGTGCGAACAAGTTCAATATCCGATATGCCGTACTAACGGACTTAGGCACTCCCTAACTGCGGCACAAACCGCTCCGCAGCGTTCGCTATCCTGCCCAGGTCGTGTATATAAGCCTGTGTGGTCTCAAAGCGCCGATGTCTCATCATCTGCTGAACTTGCAGCGGGTGCGCACCGGCCTTCAGCGCAGCCGTCGCCGCGTAGTGCCTCAGCGAGTGCGCCGACAGTCCAGGCCGCCAGACGCCGGCCGCTTTGAAGTAGCGGTTGACCATACGCCTCACAGATCGCGTCGTCAGCCGTCCCCGATTGCGGTTCCCTTCGCCGACGAACAGCGGTTCGCCCGGCTGCGCCTGACGTGCCGTGAGGTAGTCCATCACAGCGTTGTAGGTCTCGCCGGTCAGCACCACAAACTCATCCTTGTCGGCCCTGCCTTTGCCTTGAACCCAAAGCACCACCTCGCCGTCCTTAGGGCGAACGTCGTCCACGTCGGCCCGCACCACTTCAACGGTACGCAGGCCGCAACGGTACATCAATGATAGCATAGCGAAGTTCCTCATCCCGGCCAGCGTGCTACGGTCAACTTGAGCCAGTACCCGCCGCAGTTCGTCATCGGTCGGTGCGTCCCGCAGATGTCCTCTCGGCTTCTCCGGCGCTTTCACGTTCTCCACCGGATTGTAGGGCAGCAGCCCGCGCTCAACGCACCAGGCGCAGAAGCGCCGAAGGCCGGTCAGATAAACCCCGACAGTGTGGGCTGCCAGCCCCTCGGCCTGTAGCGCCTCCTTGAATTCCACCGCTGTCGAAGCGCCCGCCCCCCGTGTCCATTCCAGGAAGCGGATCACCGCCTGGCGATATGCCCGCTTCGTCGTCTGGCGGACATCCAATTCCTTCAGCCACCTTTCCATCCACTCCTCTGCGAGTGCTGATATGTCGCCCTGCACCAGGTCAGCACTACTCATCGGTGTCATCGCCTTGTCGCTCATCGGTCACCTCCTACTTAATGTCAAATCTACACTTCCATCTCTAAAGCACCAGGGACCTCTTTGCACTGGCGGCCGCGCTGGGATAGAATCGCTCAGCCCGAAAAGCCACTGGAACGTCAACAATTTGGGTACGTCACTTGTCAACCCAGGCTAAGCAGGGTACAATTCTTTGGATGTATTTGTTTACCCCCTCATTGGCCGGTGCAACGGATGGACAGCGGATAAACGGATAAGATGACCGCCCTTATCATCATTGGCTCAGTGCGGCGATTTTGCCGCCGGACACTTTTCGAACAGGGAGTATCACCGTGGGATATGCTTCGCTCCCCGGCACGGGCCGCTACTCCCCCGGCGTTCACTCTCTCACCATCTGGATACGCCCTC
>QMOC01000508.1 GCA_003648085.1 Chloroflexota bacterium | reverse complement strand
TTTGAGATAGAGCGGGCACCCGCCACCGCATAAGGGGAATTCCGGGCATTCCCGGCATTTCTCCGGAGCATAGCGCCGCTCCCGCAGGGCCTGGGCCAGATCGTGGTTCCAGATGGCCTCCCAAGGGTCGCGCAGGATGTGGCCCAACGGTTCGTAGTAACTCTGGCAGGGAATAACCGCCCCATCCGGTTCAACGCACATGTTGTACAGGGCCGCTGTGCAGGCTTTCACCCCCAACTCCAATTGCAGCGGGGAGAAGGCGCAGTACTGGGTGGGAGTGTACCAGATGAGGCGCAGGCCGTGCCTATTGGCTGCCTCCCGCACCCGCTCCAGAATAGGGGCTAATTCCCCCTCACGAAAGCCGGTGCCCACACTGGCCCCCCGGCCGGCGTAGATGAGGCTGTTGCAGGCGAAGGTGGGCACTCCCAGTGATGCGATGAAAGCGACCGTCTCCTCGATCCCGGCCACGTTCTCATGGGTCAGAGTGGTGTTGGTGGTGGTGTAGAGACCGGCTGCCACCGCGCTCTGCACCCCTTGTACCGTCTCCCGCCAGGCTCCGAGGGCGGCAACCATACGGTCGTGCACCGCTTCGTCGTGCGATTCCAGCGTGATTTGGACGTGGTCCAGGCCGGCCGTGACCAGAGCCTGTACGTAGGCCCTGTCGGATAACCGCCGGCCGTTCGTCAGCAGCCCCGTCACCAGCCCCAATCCCTCGGCGTAGGCGACCAGTTCGACCAGGTCCTTCCGCAGCGTCGCCTCCCCCCCGGTGAAGCAGACGTGGGGGATACCCACCTCCCACACCCGGTCCAGGACTTTCTTCCAGGCGGCCGTGTCCATCTCGGGATAATCAGGGGGGCGGGCTACGTAGCAATGAGGGCAGGCGTTGTTACAGCGGTAGGTCAGCGCCAGGTCCATCCGGTAGGGGGCCGTGAGAGGCACCGAGAAGGGATCTATCCGCTCCAGGTCCAACCCGTGGATGGGGCAGATGGAGCCATCGGAGGTGATGAGCGCTTCGATCCGCTCTTGCAGGCGGCGGTAGTCGGCCCGGGCAGTTGGGGCGTCCACCCGGTAGCGGCGGCGAATCGTCCGCACGGCGGTTTCCTCAGGGACTCCTTCTAGTATGAGCCGGGCATACTCGACGGCTGTCTGGTTCAGGTGGAGCACCCTTGAGGCATTGATGACCAGGAGGCCGCGTCCGTCCGGCTCCACGCGCAGGTGCAAGCGCACCCGCCCGCCGACCCCGTCGCGCCGCTCGTAGGCGTGCAGGCCCGGGGGCAGGGGTTGGGGAGGGTGCAGGCGGTCACGCAGACGCGCCAGAAAGGACATCTGGCTCTACCGCCCTCCCCCGGCGCAGGCGCAGGCGCAGCCGGCGCAGGCACATGCACAGGCACAGGCGCAACTGCTACCCCCGCCGCTGTAACTGCGCCCGCTGTAGGAGGGCTTTGGCGGGGGATTGGTTACCTTCGTGACTCTGCCGGTGAAGTCGGTCACGTTGCGGACGATGCGGCCGGCCGTGTTCTGGACACCGTTTACGATCGTGGCAGCGAAGGCGGCCCCGGGCAGCGTGGGCAACTGGATACGCCCGGCCGAGGGGCGAGAGGGAGCCGGTGGCCGTGGCGTGGACACGGTGCGCGCCCAGGGCCGGTAGTACCCCCACCAGACCGGCACGAAGACCGGGCCCGTCCTGAAGGTGCGCTCCATCCGGTCATCGAAGTCGTCATCCAGCATCGTCCACTCCAGTTGCTCGTCGAAGCGTTTGCTGCGCACCTCCGGCGTCTCCGCGCTTTCCACCTGCTGCCAGGCCCGCCGGACGATGTCGCGGTAGTAGGCCACCGTCTCCTTGCGGCTGAATCCCTTCATCTTGTTGTTGACCGCTTTGACCAGGGCGACCATCATCGAGCGCAGACGCCTCTCGCTGAGGGTATGGTCTTTCTTCACCGCTTCCAGAAATGCCTTTTCATAAGGGTGCAACTTCTCCGGCAGCGGCTCGTTGATCTGGATTTTCAGCGGGTCGTCGTCCAGAACGGTCACCGCCCCTTTCTTCAGCAGGCCGAAGAGGATCATCGTCAGCACCTTGTTCAGGGGGGTCTCCAGGAGGATGGCCGCCTCCACCGCCGTCAATCCGCGCTTGACCCCGACACCCTCGACCTTCATTGAGGGGGGCAGGTAGTGCATTTTCCGCCGGCGCTCACCCCAGATGTTGATAGCGGCGAAGCCTATAATGACGATAGCACTGCAGAAGATGCCCCAGCAAACGGCTTTAGGGCCGCAGACCGCCCACGTGATTACGTCCCAGATCGTTTCCAGGGCAGAGGGGCCTTTCTGGATGGCCTCCTCGGCCACGTAGCGGCGGGGAAAGGAGGCACCGAAAGTGTACTGACGGTCCGGTGCGGCAGCCGGGTTGTGCCAGGTGTAGAGCACGCGGCCTTCCTCATCCAACGCGGTGTCCGGTTGATCCTGCGGCCAGTTGGAGGGGCTGCGGTGCCAGCGCGGCTCCTCCGGCTGCACACCCTCCGGCAGGTGGAAGCGCACTGTCAGGTCGGTAGTGCCGTGGACGAATTGGCTTCCGAACCAGGTGGGAGAGAATTCAGTGCTGGCATACTCGGTGTCCTCGCTGTCCTCGTAGATCATTCTTCCCACACGCTCCACGATCACGTGTACCGTGCCGGTCTCTCCGGGCTCGATCGTCCCGTCGCCCAACCACACCGC
>QMOC01000507.1 GCA_003648085.1 Chloroflexota bacterium | reverse complement strand
GAACCACCGGGCTCAGCCAACAAAGCCCTGCGGGCTCACCTCAGCCCCGAAGGGGCTTCGCTTTTGAGCCGGAGGCTTAAGCGCAGCGGAGCCTCCGGCGAGCCTTTTCCACTGGAAGGCTCGATGCGCCGGGTTGGACAGGGCGAAGACGGTTAAGAGTTGATTTACTCGCCCCCGGCCTCGTCCTGCCTCTTGACAACTTGACCCGGCCCGGCTAGAATGGGGAATGAAGGGGAATCTATGGATCAGACCCACATCCGTAACTTCTGCCTCCTGGCTCATATTGATCACGGCAAGTCCACGCTGGCCGATCGGCTGCTGGAACTGACCGACACTATCCCTGCACGCCAGATGACCGAACAGGTGCTCGATTCGATGGAACTGGAGCGGGAGAAGGGGGTCACCATCAAAGCGTCGGCGGTGCGGATGCGCTACACCGCCACCGATGGCGAGGAGTACGAACTGAACTTGATTGATACTCCCGGCCACGTGGACTTCTCCTACGAGGTCAGCCGGGCGCTGGCGGCCTGCGAGGGCGCACTTCTGGTCGTGGACGCCGCCCAGGGCATCGAGGCCCAGACGCTGGCCAATCTCTACCTGGCGCTCGAAGCCGATCTCGAAATCGTCCCTGTCGTGAACAAAATTGACCTGGCTTCGGCGCGGCCCGACGAGGTGGCGCTGGAACTGGCCGAACTACTGGGTGTGGAGCCCCACGAGGTGTTGCGCGTCTCGGCCAAAGAGGGATGGGGGATTGAGCAGGTGCTGAAGGCAGTGGTGACTCGGCTGCCACCGCCCCGGGGGGACCCCAACGCGCCGCTGCGGGCGCTCATCTTCGATTCCCACTATGACCCTTACAAGGGCGTGGTCGCCTACGTGCGCGTGGTGGACGGCGTACTGGTCCAGGAGGAGCCGCTGCTGCTGATGGCGACCGGCGCTGAGACCGAGCCCATCGAAGTGGGAATCTTCACGCCGGAGATGAACCCTACGGAGCGGCTGAATGCAGGCGAGGTGGGCTATGTCGCCACCGGGCTCAAGACGGTGCGCGAGTGTCACGTGGGTGATACTCTCACCAGTGCGCTTCACCCGGCGTCGGAGCCCCTGCCCGGCTACCGTCCAGTCAAGCCGATGGTCTTCGCCGGCCTCTACCCCGTCGTCAACGAGGACTACAACAGCCTGCGGAGCGCGTTGGAGAAACTGCAACTCAACGACGCGGCGTTGGTCTTCGAGCCGGAGACCTCCCAGGCTCTCCAGTTCGGCTTCCGTTGCGGTTTCCTGGGCCTGTTCCATATGGAGATCGTGCAAGAGCGACTGGAGCGCGAATACGGATTGGACCTGATCGCCACAGCACCCAGCGTCGCCTATCAGGTCGTGACCCGCAGCGGTGAGATAGTCGAGGTAGCCAGCCCGGCCGATCTGCCGGACCCGGCCATCATTGAGGAGATTCGCGAGCCGTGGATGCGCATCCAGGTCTTCACGCCGGCCGACTACATCGGCCCGGTGATGGAATTGATCACGCGGCGGCGCGGCATATATCGGACCACCGAGTACCTGGATAGCCAGCGCGTCGTGCTGACCTACGAGATGCCGCTTTCGGAGATGATCGTGGACCTGCACGACCGGCTCAAGTCGGCCACGCGGGGCTATGCCTCGCTGGACTACACCTTCGATGGCTATCGGCCGGGCGACCTGGTGCGTATGGACATTCTGGTCAACAAACAGCCGGTGGATGCGCTGGCGCTGATCGTGCACCGCGATCAGGCCTACGAGAAGGGCTCCCGATTAGTGCGCAAGATGAAAGAGGTCATCCCCCGGCAATTGTTCAAGGTGCCCATTCAGGCCGCCGTGGGGGGACGGATCGTTGCCAGAGCGACGGTGAGCGCGTTGCGCAAGGATGTGTTGGCCAAGTGCTACGGTGGCGACGTCACGCGCAAGCGCAAGTTGTTGGAGAGGCAGAAGGCGGGCAAGAAGCGGCTCAAGCAATTCGGGCGGGTGGTGATCCCGCAGGATGCCTTTCTGGCGGTATTGAGGCTGGATGAGGATTAAATGAGATGGCGAACCTGCTTCTCGCCTCCGCCTCCCCTCGCCGTCGCGAGTTGCTGGCATTGCTGGGGTTGCCCTTCGAAGTGGCTGCAGCGAACGTGGACGAGGTTCCTCGGGCGGGTGAGCCACCGGCTGTGTTGGTCGCTCGGCTGAGCCAGGCTAAAGCCCGCGCCGTTGTCTCCTATCCCGGTGCAATCATCATCGCTTGTGATACCGTCGTTGCGCTGGACGGCGAAATTCTGGGCAAGCCACATGACGCGGCCGAGGCGACCCTGATGTTGCGCCGCCTGCGTGGGCGATCCCACATCGTCTACAGCGCTATCACCTTGCTGGAGCCCGTCACTGGCCGCGTGCTGACCGATGTGGCCGAAACCCAGGTGACTATGCGTGCCTACACCGACGCCGAAATAGCTGCCTACGTCGCCAGCGGCGACCCTCTGGACAAGGCTGGTGCCTACGCTATCCAGCATGATGGGTTTCGCCCTGTTGCTGAGTTACAGGGCTGCTACACCAACGTGGTGGGACTTCCTCTCTGCCACCTCACCCGTTGTCTGTGTGCCTGGGGGGTTGAGCCGCCCTGCAACGTGCCCGCCGCTTGCCGCTCCCACACCGGCTACCACTGCGATTTGGCTCGTAGTAACGACTTCAGTCGTTCAAAGCGAGGTCAGAGCG
>QMOC01000506.1 GCA_003648085.1 Chloroflexota bacterium | reverse complement strand
GAGATAAAGAGGATGAACATGGCGTAGGTCGCGGCCAGATGGGGATTGCGGTATTCGCTATACCAGCGATAGGCCTCATTTGCCAGCACCGTGGTCCCTCGGCCGGCGATGGCCACCACGACGGCGAAGACCTGGACCGCCAGAATGGTTCGGAGGATGAGAGCGGTCTGAATGCTAGGCCGCAAGAGCGGCAGGATCACGCGCCACACTCTGGCGAACCAACCAGCCCCGAAGACTTCGGCGGCTTCAATCTAGTCCCGGGGGATGGACTGTAGCCCAGCCAGCAGGATGACAAAGACAATGGAGGTTGCCCGCCAAACCTCGGCCAAGACGATGGCCACAAACGGCCAATTGGTCTGGTAGTTCAGAAAAAGAAAGGGCTTGTCCAGGACCCCCAGGTTGTGGAGGAAAGAGTTCAGGTAGCCCCGCTCGGTGAAGATCGAGAACCAGATGATGCCAGCCGCTAGGTCCGAGATAGCCAGTGGGATAGAGAAGATGTAGACGAACATATCGGAGCCCCGCAATCGTTCCATCATTAGGAGCGCCATAACCACTGCTAGAAGGAACTGCAACGGTACGATGGCTATGATCAACTTGATGGTATTACCCAGCGCTTCCAAAAACATGGCATCGCGGAACATGCGTTCCAGATAGGCGATCGTCAGAAGCCCATCATCTGTCTGGAAGGCCAGCTGGAAGGCCTTGAACATGGGCCAGGCGAAGAAAAGCAGTAGATAGAGGGTGGAAGGCAACAAAAGCACATAGGGTTCTCGATTGAAACGCTTCAGGCGCATGTCGATCTCCGTCCACGTAGGGCTTTTCAAAGTTCTGGGCTTTCGGCCCCCGGTTCGCGATGAGGGTCAGACGGGGCCTCTGCTGGAACTTTAGAAAGCCCTGCATCCAGGGGGGAGGCTGCAAGCCTCCCCCCTCTTGAGACGGTCAGTCTGCCTATTCGCCCACCTGACAGGGGCCTACGCTGGGCGGATCGGGCGGCCAGCAGGGAGCACCTGTCTCGTTCAGCAGCGTCTGCAGGTGCTCTGCTTCTTCCTCCAGCACCGTCTCAATGTCCTCGCCGTTGATGACGATGCGAGTGAAGGCGTCACGGTAGATCTTGTTGATCTCGCCCGAGCGCGGACCCAGGCCGACTGGCAGCATGGCCGGGATGGCGTTGGGTGCGGCTGCCTGCTTGGACACAGCCTCACCCTGGGCGCGGATCCCCGCGGCGACGTAGCCTGGGAACTCGACGTCGACCACCGGGAAGAAGCCGACCTCGCGCAGCGTGGTGATCTGGACTTCGGGCCTGGTCAGGTATTCGATGAGTGCCTCACCTCCTTCTTGGTTGGGTGCCGTTACCGGCATCGCCAGACCGACGACAACCGGCATGAAGCCCAACCCCTCGGGACCAGAAGGTGACGGCAGCGCCACGAAGTCGTCTGGCCGCTCCCTGAAAGCGTTGATCAGGCGGGCGGTGTGGTCCCAGGCTACCCAGACCTCCTCAGCCATCAAGGGTTCCTGCATGAACTCGTAGACCATCGACTGAGGATGGACATACTGCCACAGGTCTATCACGAACTCCCACATCTCCACCGCCTCGGGGCTCTTGAAGGTAGTCACCATTCCACCGGTGTAGGACGGATAGATGTAACCCTCCAGGAAGCGGTGCATCAGCCCGTTGACGGGGAACCCGACCTTCTTCTCTCCTGTGGCTTCGTAGATATTCTTGGCCCAGTCTCGGAACTGTTCCCAGGTCAAGGCTTCGGGATCAGCTCCCTCGGGCAGGTACTCCAGAGCCTGCTTGTTGGCGGCGACGATGTAGGTGGCCTGCATCCAGGGGATGAAGTACTGAGTGTCGGTGCCCAGTTTGCCGAGCTCCATGTAGGTCTCGGGGATACCTCGACCCTCCACGACTTCTACGAGCGGTGTGACGTCCTGCAGCGCACCTGCGGCCTGAAGGGTCGGGAACTGCCCGTGTAGCGCGCCGATCACGTCTATCGTCCCCTCTCCGGCCTGCACCTCGGCAAGCACCTGATCCTCGAAGGTAGCGTAGTCGGCGGGGATGAACTCCACATCGCCGGGGAAGTCGGCCAGGATGACACCCCGCATTTTCTCCGCCTCCTCCACCGGCACCATCTGGGTGGAGATGAAGGTGACTTGGCCGTAGTGCACGGGGGTGGGTGTGACCTCGACCACGACCTCTACCGTCCGCTCCACGGTCCGCTCCACCGGCACCTCGACGGTGACGGTGACCGTCTTGGGCGCGCAGGCTACCAGCAGGCTGACGACTACGGCGACCGCTGCAGCGAAATAGATGCGCCTCTTCATTTCCTCCTCCTCCTTATCCCAAGGTGGGTGGAATGAACGCCGAACGACACTGTGCCCTCATCGGGATGGATCGGTTGTGTGGGTGAGCATCACCTCCTTTCGCGTGGTGGCAGGTTGGCTCCGCACGAGGCCCGCACGACCAGTTCGGGTTGAAGGATCACATGCTCCTTCTGAGGCGAGCCCGTCTGGAGCCGTTCCAGCAACATCCGGCAGATGCGCCGACCGATCTCGTAGATGGGCTGGCGGACGGTGGTGAGGGGCGGTTGGGCGTGGGCGGCGAGGGGGATGTCGTCGAAGCCGGCGACGGCCACATCGTGCCCCGCGCTGAGCCCCATCGCCCGGGCCGCGCTCATCGCGCCCAGGGCCATCAAGTCGTTGCAGGCGACGATGGCGGTGGGCGGG
>QMOC01000505.1 GCA_003648085.1 Chloroflexota bacterium | reverse complement strand
TGGGTGTGTTCTCCATTAAGCACTGACCAGGGGAGATTAAGTGTTGTATTTCAAGGGCATCACCTCCTTCACTCAGCGTGTATTCTCGCCACCAGTGCGGAGGACGACGGTGAAAAGGATAGTGTCCGGTACAAAACTCGACGGAGGCCCCGATTTAGCGGTGTTTTCCTGGCTGAAGCCGGGCCTTCGACCCCGCTTTGTACTGGGAGCCAGGATAGCATAATTTCGAGAAATTGCAACCTGTGCAGTTGGGTTCGCTGCTTAAGAACACGGATTTCAAGACGGTAACGGATCGGGCTCGATTCCCAGAGCTTGTCTCGGGATTCGGTACATTGATCCGTTGATGTCCCGGCATCCGTGTTCTCAACCGCACAGGTC
This sequence comes from Chloroflexota bacterium, assembly GCA_003648085.1. Lineage (GTDB taxonomy): Bacteria > Chloroflexota > Anaerolineae > B4-G1 > B4-G1 > B30-G15. The sequence goes on along the minus strand of QMOC01000505.1, from coordinate 2,364 downwards.
GAAAAATTGGCACGCCGCTCTCCCGCTTCTTGTCTCCCTGCCCATTCTGCGGTACAATTTCCCCCAGTACCAGGAGAGGAGATTCCACCATGCCCAAGATAATTCGCATCCAGGACATCGCTCAGCATGTGGGGGAGGAAGTCACGCTCCAAGGGTGGCTCTACCATCGCACCGACAAGGGGAAACTCCAGTTTCTCCGGGTGCGCGATGGCACCGGCTACGCCCAGTGCGTCGTCTTCAAAAAGGACGTCAGTCCGGAGGTCTTCGAGGCCGCCCGGAGCCTGACCCAGGAATCGTCCCTCATCGTCACCGGCACCGTCCGTCAGGACGCCCGCGCCCCAGGTCTTCCCGGTGGCCATGAACTGAGTGTCACCGGCCTGCAGGTGCTCCAGGTGGCTCAGGACTATCCCATCCAGCCCAAGGAGCACGGCGTCGAGTTCCTGATGGACCATCGTCACCTGTGGATCCGCTCGCAGCGGCAGTGGGCCGTGCTGCGCGTGCGGGCCACCGTCATCCGCGCCATCCGTGATTGGCTCGACGACCACGGCTTCGTCAACCTGGACACGCCCATCCTCACCCCGGCCGCCTGCGAGGGCACGACCACTCTCTTTGAGACCGACTACTTTGGCACGCCGGCCTACCTGGCCCAGTCTGGCCAACTGTACAACGAGGCCAACATCTATGCCTTTGGCCGCGTCTACTGCTTCGGTCCCACCTTCCGCGCCGAGAAGTCCAAGACCCGCCGTCACCTGACCGAGTTCTGGATGGTGGAGCCGGAGGCCGCCTTCTGCGACCTTGACCAGTTGATGGAGATCGAGGAACAGTTCGTCTCTTACATCGTCCAGACCTGCCTGCGCGAGCGGGCGCAGGAATTGGCGCTGCTGGGGCGAGATACTGGCCATCTGGAGAAGGTGGTGCCCCCCTTCCCCCGCATCTCCTACGACGAGGCACTGGAGATGCTAGGGGAGATTCGGGAGCAGACAGACGACGAGGAACTCAAGGGTCTTCTGGAGATCGAGTGGGGGGAGGACTTCGGCAGCCCGCACGAGACGGAATTGACTAAACGCTTTGAGAAGCCCGTCTTCGTCTACGGCTACCCGACGCGGGCCAAGGCGTTCTACATGGAGCCCTGGCCTGGCCGCCCGGAGGTCTCCAAGAGCGTGGATCTGCTGGCCCCGGAGGGATATGGGGAGATCATCGGCGGCTCGGAGCGCATCTCCGACCCCGACCTGCTGCTTGAGCGGCTCAGGGAGTGGGGCCTGCCCCGCGAAGCGTTCGAGTGGTACATTGACCTGCGACGATACGGCTCGGTTCCCCACTCCGGCTTCGGCCTGGGGATCGAGCGCACCGTGACCTGGATCTGCGGCCTGGATCACCTGCGGGAGACAATCCCTTTCCCGCGTATGCTGAAGCGAGTGTATCCATAACGCATCATTAGGAGGTGCAATGCGAACAGAGCATGATCGGAAGTTGTTTCGGCGGCGCGCCCGCAAGCGGAAGTTGCGCTATCTGCGTCGGCGGTTGGCGCAGGCGACCGATCCCGCCGAGCGCCAGCGGTTGATCGAGAAGATACGTCGCGTCAGCCCGACCGCGCCTGTGCCGGAGGAGTAGTAATCTCGGAGCGCGCAAGGGGAATCTCGCTTGCTGTCGGAGGCCCGGCTTCAGCCGTGAAATCTCTCGCTGAAGCGCGGCGTCTGCTGACGTTTCTACGGGCTTTGCCAGATCGGTAAAGAAGTAGTATAATCTTACTGCACTTTCGGAAACATTCGCTGAATACATACCTTCAGGGGAGCCTGGGGAGCCAGGCTGAGAGGGTGTCCCTGGTCGTAGACCACCGGCACCGACCCTTGGAACCTGATCTGGGTAATGCCAGCGGAGGGAGATCGTTCAGGTGCGCGATGCAGCCGCCCCGCTGGCCGGGGCGGCTTTTTATGTACACGTGAGGTGACGATGCGCGCGGTCATTTTTGCCAACGGGGAATTCCCCAATCCACAAAACGCACGGGACCTCCTGCGCTCCGATGACTTCATCATCGCAGCCGACGGGGGAACCCAGCAGGCGCTGGCAGTCAGCGCGATTCCCCACGTCGTCATCGGCGACCTCGATTCGCTGTCACCCGACGAGCAGGCTCGCGTGGAGGCGGCCGGCGCGCAGGTCATCCGCTTCTCGCCCCGCAAAGACGAAACCGACCTGGAACTGGCGCTCCTTCACGCCGTGCGCGAGGGCGCGACCGAGATCGTCATCCTGGCGGCCCTGGGAGGGCGGTTGGATCAGACCATCGCCAACCTGCTGCTGCTGGCGCTGCCAGAGTTGAGCGGCCTCGACGTGCGCATCGTCGAGGGGCAGCAGACTGCCTTCCTCATT
>QMOC01000504.1 GCA_003648085.1 Chloroflexota bacterium | reverse complement strand
TTACCAATCTACCAATTTACCAACCTCTACCGCAGCACCACTCGCGCCGGCGCCCCTGCCGCGTCGTCCCAGTGTAGCAACTCCGGCGTGCCCTCATAACCCCAGGCCAGGCGGAAGAAGGTCAACTCCTCCCGTCCCTCGATTGGCCCTTCCTCCTCGTAGACCGGTACCCAGGCCCCGGTGTTGACGTACCATGCCTGCTCCAGTCGCTCCAGGGCAGCCTGATGGTCGTGGCCCATAACGATGTAACGTACCGCGTGGTCGGGCTTTAAGGTCTTCTCCAACCCCCGCGCCACGCGCAGCAGGTAGTTGCTTTCGAAGAGATAGGCGAAACTGCGCTTTAACCCACGACGCAGGAAGTAGGCCAACACCGTTGCCATCAAATACACAGCCGTCATCCACCACGGATTTCTGGTAATACTCAACGCCGCGAGTGCGAGGAAAGTGGCGGCGATCAGGGCCATCAACAGGGAGAGCAGAGCCCGTATCGCTGAGCCGGTCCATTCCTGCCACGAAGCATCAACCTGCTGTTGTGCCAGTGCGGCGATCTGCCTTGCCACATCCGGCGGGAGCGGAACAGGGCCAGGCTGCTCCTGTGGCCCTTGCTTCCGTGCGCCATGAAGCGCGGAGACCGCCGTCTTGCGCGCCACGTTCCAGAAGGCCCGCAGGAAGACCCAGCCACGGGTGACCAATACCTCGATAGTCTGGAGCGGATCCTTCCTAAAAGCCCATGCTAAATAGCGCGTAGCCGGTTTGATGTTGTCGGCGAAGGGGTGTACGTCTTCCACTTTGTTGAAGAGATAGCGCACGAAGAGGCTCCCCCACGGTAACTCGATACGCTCTGGATCGTCGGGAAGCACCGGGTTGAGGAAATCACGGAAATGGTTCGCCGCCTCGTACTGTCCACCATGCTCGACGTAAACGCGCTCCGGCTCGTGATAGAACCAGGGGTAGAAATGTATGCGTGCCCTGAGTTCTTCTGGCGAGATGGGCGGGCCATCGTCGAGCATCAGCCGCTCCCGGATATACGCACGCCCCACCTCTTTGATGAATCGTTCCTGCACCCTGGGCCAATGGAGTTCAACGTCGTGGTTACCCTTGATAACAGCGACGTGATTGCCGTGTGCCACGAACCATCCCAGCGCGGCGAAGAAGCGTTGATGCCCCCGGGCAATCCGTTTCAGTTTCCACTCCGACTCCTCAGCCGTTGTCCCCAGCCCGTAGTCCCGCTCGTTGATGCGCAGTTCCTTGCGATGCTCTATCCCCTTGACAGTCCGCAGCAGCCTCCCCTCGTCCGGCAACGAGACCACCTGCAGGAAGTCGAACAGATCGCCGTTGATAATCAGCAACCACGGACGGCCACCGAAACGAGGCTGCCCTTTGATCCCCTCGTGATAGCGCAGGAAACGTGCAAAGGCATCGTCGAACAGGAAATCCTCCAAGCGAGAGAACTTGCCGCTCGCTGGGTCCCATCCTTCGCTCAAGTGCAAATCGCTCACGATCAGTAGATTGTGCTCTTCCATCGTATCTCTCCCGGATGGAGAGTATAGCACGAATGCGGCGTATCGCCAAGCATTGTATTTCCTACATCCACAATGACTCTTGATAATTCAGTTGGAGCGTGCTATTTTAAATGTAAACTGGACACTGGCGAATTTGCTCGTAGTAACGACTTCAGTCGTTCAAAGCGAGGTCAGAGCGACTGGAGTTGCTACTATGCCCCCCATATCTTATCGTGGGGGGCTCCAAAATTCGCCAGACTCCAGTACGGTCTTGAGGGAACCTCTTTACCTCTCCCGGCGTCTAAAGGGCGAAAGAACGCCAGCATACCAGGGAGGGAGGAGAGATGAGCAGCATCAGGTCTCTAGTCACCGCCGCAATTGCCATCGTACTGCTGAGCCTTGCCCGGCCTGTCTTGGCCGACGGTATCATCATCCCGGAACCGCCCCCGCTCCCCGAACCGGTCCCACTCGACGAATCCTGGCTCACCATCCGCTACCATCGCGTCACCGTCACCATCGAGGACCAGGTGGCCGTCACCCACGTCGAGCAGGAGTTCCTCAACGAGTGCGACTGGGAGGTCGAGGGCACCTACGTCTTCCCGCTGCCGGAGGGGGCGGCCGTCTCCGAGTTCGTGATGTGGGTGGACGGCAAGCCGGTCGAGGGGGAAATCCTTCCGGCCGACGAGGCCCGCCAAATCTACGAGGACATCGTCCGGCGGCGGCGCGACCCGGCGCTCCTGGAGTACGTCGGGCGCAACGCAGTCCAGGCCCGCATCTTCCCTATCCCTCCGGGCGGCTCGCGCAAGATCGAATTGGAGTACAGCCAGGTCCTTCCGGTCGAGAACGGCCTTGTGCGCTACGTCTACCCCCTGGAAACCGAGAAGTTCTCCGCCCGCCCGCTGGAGGAGGTCAGCGTCCATGTGGAGATTCGCTCCCCCGCCCCCATCCGCGCCGTCTACTCCCCCACCCATCAAGATCGGGTCTACATCGAACGGGACGGCGACTACCGGGCCATCGTCGGCTACGAGGAGTACGATGTCCTACCCGAGGACGACTTTGAGTTGGTCTACACCGTCAGCCAGGAGGAGGTGGGGCTGAATCTGCTGACCTACCGGGAGCCGCCCGACGACGGCTTCTTCCTGCTGCTCGTCGCCCCCACCGTCGAAGTGGAGGAGGAACAGGTGATCCCCAGGGACATCATCCTGGTGCTCGACACCTCCGGCTCAATGGAAGGGGAGAAGATC
>QMOC01000503.1 GCA_003648085.1 Chloroflexota bacterium | reverse complement strand
TGCACAGACCCGATTGGCTGCGTGGACATCGCGCCTGGCGATCCGATCCGCATTGGCTACGCGTTGGTGATCGCAGGTCCGAACGAGTCGCTGGGTGTGGACTCTCGGCGCGGTATCGAGATCGCTATCGAGGACAAAGGTGAGGTTCTCGGCCACCCCATCGAATTGGTGGGCGAAGACTCCATGTGCAGCGCCGAGGGTGGTCAGACGGCCGCCACCAAGTTGACCTCCGATCCCAGTTTGATCGGGATCATCGGCACCAACTGCTCCAGCGCAGGCGAGCCGGCCTCGAGGATCGTCTCCGATGCCGGCATGGTGCTGATCTCGCCCTCCAACACCGCTCCGTCACTGACGGATCCGAACAAGTCATGGAACCCGGGCTATCTGCGCACCTGCCACAATGACAAGATCCAGGGCGCGGCCATGGCGCACTTCGTGTACGAGGAGTTGGGCCTCAAGACGGCCGCCACGATTCACGATGGCAGCCCTTACGCTGACCAGTTGCAGCAGGTGTTTGCCGATACGTTCAAGGAATTGGGTGGCACCATCACGGCTCAGGAGGCCGTCAACGTAGGCGACACTGACATGCGCCCCATTCTGACGACCATTGCCGCAGGCCAGCCGGAGTTCATCTACTACCCGATCTTCATCCCCGAAGGCGCGCAGATCACCAGGCAGGCGAAGGAGATACCAGGCTTGGAGGAGGTAATCTTGGCGGGTGCGGACGGGATGTATTCGCCAGATTTCGTCGAGGCCGCTGGCGAGGCCTGCGAGGGCATGTACATCTCAGGCCCGAACCTGGCCTTCGAGAACCCGCTGTACGACCATTTCCTCGAAGTCCATTTGGAGAAGTACGGCGAGAAGCCGCTGAGCGTCTTCCACGCCCACGCCTATGACGCGGCGATGATGCTCTTCGCCGCTATTGAGAAAGTCGCAGTGCAGGATGAGGATGGCACGCTGCACATCGGGCGGCAGGCGCTGCGCGACGCGCTGTACGCCACCAAGGACTTCGAGGGCATCACCGGCACGCTGAACTGCAACGAATACGGCGACTGCGCTGACCCGCAAATCGCGGTCAACCAGATCCAGAACGGTGAGTACGTGCCGATCTGGGAGTACAAGCCGCAGTAGGGGGTCTGTTCCGGTGTCTAGACGTCTGGTCTAGTGCCGGTGATTCTAGGGGATGAGTCCAGGCAGATTCCTTTATGTCTGGACCCATCCCCATCTTATAAATGGAGAGTATTCGGAAACCCGCTGCCCGGCAGTTGAAACTGCGGGCTACGTTGGTGAAGGCTGCCTGCGCAGCCTGGGAAACCGACGCAGGTCGGTTTTGCAGAGCGTAGCCGCGATTGTAATCGCCAGGCGGAGGCTCTCTCTCAAATGGAGAAAGGTTATGCGCAGAACTATTCGTCAGCGATTGGAAAACATTGATTATCTTGACATTGTTCTGTGGCTGTTCCGTATCACGATTATCGTGGCCGTCATTTGGGGAAGTGTGTCTACACTTCTCAGTAATCGGTATTCCACCGAGCAGTGGCTGAACTTCCTGGTTTTCGGCCTGGCTCAGGGCAGTCTCTACGCACTGATCGCCCTGGGTTATACGCTGGTGTACGGTGTGTTGCTCATGATCAATTTCGCCCATGGCGAATTCTTTATGTCGGGAATTTTTACTGCCACGGTTTTCGTTGCCATTCCCCTTGCTGAGTCCGGATTCACGGATCGCCATCCGATCTTGGCCTTACTCATCATCACCGTTGTGGCTATGGCAACCTCGACGTGCGTCGCTGTGCTGACCGAACGCGTGGCCTACCGCCCGCTCCGGCGTGCTCCGCGCCTAGTGCCGTTGATCACGGCCATCGGCGCTTCGTTCTTCTGGCAGTATTTCTTCCGCGGTCTGTACGGTTCTGGCATTACGGCCTTTCCCGACGTGGCTCTTCTGCAAGGTTCGTGGCTCATTGGGAGGCTAGAAATTGCGAAAGTCCAGGGTGTCGTAATCGTGGCCTCCATCCTGTTGCTGATCGGACTGTATATCTTCGTAATGAAAACTAAGACCGGGAAGGCCATGCGTGCTGTGGCGGAGGACAAAGACGTTGCCGCGCTGATGGGGATTGACGTGGATCGGGTGATCGTAATTACTTTCGCCGTCGGTGCAGCGATGGCCGGGGCGGCCGGAGTTCTGTACGCACTGATGTATCGGCAGGTGCATTTCTTCATGGGGTTCTTCCCTGGCCTCAAGGCCTTTACCGCTGCCGTGTTGGGGGGCATCGGCAATGTCCCAGGGGCCGCGCTGGGTGGATTGTTGTTGGGGATGTTCGAAGCCGTCGGGCCCAATCTGTTTCTGGAGGGCCTGGGCATAACCGCGCCTTACCAACTCAAGGATGTGATCGCCTTCACTATGCTGGTTTTAATCCTGATGTTCCGGCCTCAGGGTATTCTGGGTGAGCGGTTGGCCGAGGAGAAGGCCTAAGATAAGGGAGATGACAATGGAAACACAAACGCGCTCTAACTGGAATGAGATCCTGCGGCTGGGACTTCTGGCCGCGATTATCGCGCTGTCGCTCAGCGTGATCGGTGTGGTAGGGACGTTTGGTGAACGGGACATCATCGGTGGCGTGTTCTCTCTGGGGCACGTCTTTCTTTTTGGAGCGGCCGCGGGTTGTGCCTACCTGGCAGCCCAACGGCACAGCGGTGGCCGGGCTGGCACGACGCTCCTGGGCGGGTTGGTGATCGGCCTGATCTCCAGCCTG
>QMOC01000502.1 GCA_003648085.1 Chloroflexota bacterium | reverse complement strand
GCCTTGTGCCTTGATCGCCTCGGCCAGCGTCCCGGCGTCGGTCTGGCGCACCTCGACCCCGGCATCGCCGAAGACGTAGGCCGGCCCCCGACCGCGCACTTTCTCCTTCAACAACACCACGTCTACCTTCTGCGCCACCAGCCATTCCGCCACCTGGATGCCCTTCGCCCTTTCCTCCGCTAGGTAGGGGTTGGGGAGAATCTGCTGCTCCTCGACCGCACCGTCGGCCAGGCGAATTGTGACCAGTGCGAAGTAAGGAGCATCTCCGAGGTGATCGCTGAGGACACCGCCGGGGTTGACCAGAGGGATGGCGTACCGCAAGTGCGTGCGCGCTACCGGCTCGACGTGGATCAGCACACGGTCTACATAAGGCACGGTCTGACGGATCTGCGCCTCGATACGCCGCGTGACCGCTTCCGCTTTCTCTAACTCCCGCACACGCAATGCGACTTCGGCCTCCACAAATCGGAAACGCCCCGCGTTGCGTCCTGTGACCCATTCGATCCCGGCGACCGTCGGCTCAGAAGCGATAATCCGGCGGATCTCCAGTAACGTCTCGGCGTCCAGCGAGGCATCCAGCAGCACCCGCATCCCTCCGACCAGCAATTCCCAGCCTGTTTTACCGATGGCGATGACGATAACCAGCGCCGCAATGCGATCGAGTGGAAGATGCAGTCGTTGTCCTGCGAGCGCGGCGAAGACGATGCCGGAGGTGAAGATATGAGTGCGGTACTCTTTCGCGCTGGCGATGAGGGCCGGAGAGTTAGCCGCCCGCCCGATTCGCAACTCGAAGTAACTGAAGACCAGTGGAATCACCGTCGCCGCGACGATGCCGCCCAGCATCCAGGGGCTCACCGTCGTCGGGTGCGCCTGAGCAAAGAGCGCGTTCCTTGCAATCTCGTAGGCGGTGACGAAGGTCATCACAGCCAGCGCTACCGCGACGACGTTTTCCAATTTGTAGAGGCCATAGGGGAAGGCTTTGGACTTGCGTGTTGAGAGTTTCAGCCCGACCGATACGCTAATCGCCGCCAATAGGTCCACCAGGTTGTGAACCGTCTCTGCCTCCACCGCCAGGCTGCCGGAGGCGAGGGCAATGCCCAGGTTGATCATCGCCAACAGAAGGCTGACGGCAATGGAATACCAGCCCCAGCGTTCAATGTTCACCACCTGTTTCTCCGCCCACTCCCCCACTCGCTCACTCCTTCGAGCCGGCAATCCGCCTCCAAAGATCGGCGAACCGTCCCCTGTACTCCGGCAGCGCCTCCACCAGTGGTGTCCCCTCTGAATAAGCCTCGGCGATGCGCCGGTCGAGGGGGATGCGCATCAGGATAGGGATGTCCTTGGCAGCGCAGTAATCGTCCACGCCCCGGTCCCCCACCCCATCGCGGTTGACCACCACGCCAACGGGGAGGCCCAACTCGTCGCGGGCCACCTCCACCGCCAGCCGCAGGTCGTGCAGGCCGAAGGGCGTGGGCTCGGTGACCAGCAGCACGAAGTCCGCCCCACGCATGCTCTCGACGACGGGGCAGGCGGTGCCCGGCGGCGCGTCCAGGATGATAGGTCGGTCGCCGGGACGGGGCGGGATGACCCACTGCTTCAACTGACGGATGATGGGGACGGCCATTGGTTCGCCCACGTTCATCGTCCCTTGAGCGAACTCCACCGGCCCGGCCCACCCCCGCTCGATGGTGCCCGTCACGTGCAGCACCTCGTGGATAGCCTTCTCCGGGCAGTTGAGGGTGCAACTGCCGCAGCCGTGGCACAGTTCGGGAAAGACCAGCACCCGCTGCGGCACGACAGCGATGGCGTGATACTGACATACCTCGGCGCAGCGCCCACAGTAGGTGCACTTATCGAAATCCACCTCCGGGATGAGTTGGCCCACCTCCCGACGCTCTTTGATGGCCGGTTTGAGGAAGAGGGCGGCATTGGGCTCCTCCACGTCGCAGTCTAAGAACAGCGGATTCGCAGGATTGACGGATTTCTTGTCCGTTGAGTCCTGTTGAGCCGGCGCCATGGACAGCGCCAGGCTGACGGCGACGGTCGTCTTGCCTGTGCCCCCTTTGCCGCTGGCGACGGTGATGATCACAGGCACACCTCCAGGTCAAGTTCGGTCCCCGCCGGGCAGGGGCGCACGATGGATGGCCCCAAGGTCAGCGTCAGGGCGATGAAGGCCGCCTCGCCGGTGCAGTGGTTCGGGTAGACGCGCTGCACGGACTCCGTCTCCGCCAGCACGTCACCGACGTGCCGCAGGTAGTCTGCGTCGGCGCTGGTCAGGTGCAGGCCGCCGGCGATGACCACGATGGGATGCTCAAAGGCGCGCTGCACGTGCGCCAGCGTGTTGAGCAGCCCGGCGTGGCAGCAGCCGCAGAGCAACACCAGCCGGTTATTCGTCTTCAACACCAGCGCCATGTCGTCCCGATAGGGGTCGGGGACGAACTCGTCGCCCTCGCGCACTAGGTGGCGGGCGCTACGGCCCTCCGGCTCCGGGCGCGACGTGATCTCGCCCGTCGTCCAGACGTCGGGGAGGATCTCCTGCGGCGCAGCGCTCAAGTGCAGCGTCAACCGGGCGGCCAATTGCTCCCGCGTTAGCGAAAGGCCCATGCTCCGTAACTCTCCCTCCCGCCGTGAGAACCGCTCGCGGAAGAGGTCGGCGTTGGCATAGAGCGGGGTGCCGGGGCGGACGCGCTCCAATAGCACGCGCAGGCCGCCGGTGTGGTCGTAGTGGGCGTGGCTGATTGCCAGCG